>JANNBP010000428.1:0-13917 GCA_031385555.1 Deltaproteobacteria bacterium
CTGAAGCCACCGACCAGGTCGGTGCGCGTGTTCATCTGCGACTCGCCGCGCCGGATCAACAGAACGCCTGGAGCTGGAGAGTACGTGCGTCGCGGTTGGGACTGACAGCCGAGGCGGCCGCTACACTTCGCGCGTGAGGTCTCTCGTGCTCGTGGTCGCCGCCTGTAGCAGTGGTTCGCCACGTACGATCGCGAACAACAGCGAACGCGCCGATCCGCAACCGCCGAATCGCGACGAGCTGATCGCACTCTTGAAGCCGCATGCAGACCACAAGATGACCGCTGCGAACGAACGCGGCTGTCCCGCCGAGGAGACCCTCGGCGTGTGGGTCGCGCGGTTGATCGAGTACGGCAGCCCGAAGGCGGATGGCGACGTTCATCGGCTGACCGGTGGCTGCGGCCCACACGCGACGAAGATGAACCTCCCGCCACCCACGCGACAGGAAGCGGAGACCTACTGGTACTGCTCGATCGACGGGTACTCGTCGGATCCCGCCGGTGAGTCGCCGTGGAGCTGCGGCGTGATCGTGCGCCTGCGCAAGGTCGATCGCAGTGTCGACCTGGGCTCGCTTGCATGCCCGGGCACGTGCTAGCACCCATCCCATGAAGCTCCTCGTGATCGCATTCCTCGTCGCCTGCGGCGGTAAGAGCGCACCTCCGGCATCGACTCCAACGCCTGCGCCCGGTTCGGCAGCACCCGCACCTGCCGACGAGACGTGCAAGGCCGATGCAGACTGCGGCGAGGGCAAGAAGTGCAACGCGTGCGGCCCCAACGCGTGCCAGAAGGCGGCCGAGCCCGGCACGATGTGCCCCCAGGTGTGTGGTCCCGCGGTCTGCGAACCGGCCTGAGAATCGTGAATGGATCTCCCAGCTCGCCGCGTTAGGCTTGGAGCCATGGGGAGATTCATCGCGTTGTTGGCGGTCGTCGCGGGTTGCCAGTCGATGTACGGCACCGCCTCCGAGCCACTCGTCAAGGTTCGCAAGGTGCCGCACAAGGCCGTCCCGGAGGTCGAGCCGCTGATTCCATACGTCGACAACTGCGCGACGAACTTCCGCGGCGACCCGACCCGGGTCTCGATCGATGCGCCGCGTTCGACCCAGCTCGTGGTCACCGGCGATGGCGCGATCCAGCAGGCGGAAAAGATCCCGGATCCGCAGACGCGCGCCCAGGTGGTGGTCACGGGCATCGGTCACTACAGCAATGCCCTGACCAAGGATCCGTACAGTGCCGAGGCCACGCTCAAGCTCGCGCTCGCGTACGACAAGGTGTATCGGCGCGGCTGTGCCCTGAAGCTCCTCGCACGCCTCGCCACCCTCGAGAATCACCCGAAGTTTCGGATCTCGGCGCAGCGCATGATCGGCTGGGTGACCAGCGAGCCCACGTGGTTCAAGGGCTATCGCAAGGACGCGATCGCGGTGCTCAACGGCGCCCCACCCTCGATCCCTTGATCATCGGGAACTTCGGCGCGAGACGGAGCTCGGCGCGGATCCGCTCGACGGGAATCGGCCGCGCGACGAGGCTATTGCCGACGAGGAACTCCCCACCAATCGCGGCGGCGCAGCTCGTATCGAACGCGGTCGCCGGATCGCCGAGGAACGTGAACAGGTTCTGCTGACCGCAGGTGCTCTGCAGCGTCGCGCCGTGGCCGGAGTTCTCGTGGATGACGTGGAACGCGTTCGACAGGTTGGCGACGGCGATGTCGCCATACGCGGGAGGCGTGATCGGATCGAGGCGGCCACTCGACACGAACGTGCGCACGTCGGAGGTGACAGGTTGCTGGAGCTGGGCCTGCACCGATGGCGCAGCCTTCGGAAAGCTCGCGCAGGTGTCGAGCATCTGGAACCACCCGCCCGAGAACAGATCCTGGATGTCGCTCGGCACGCCGACGTTCGCGTCGTCGAACGCGGTCGGCGTCGGCGGATTGAACAGCTCGCTGCAGACCACCCCGTTGTAGAGGCCCATGGAGATGCTGCCGCCACCACCGCCACCAAACGCGGCGTCGATGATCGCACCGACGCGATCCGCGCGGCGCTCTGCGAGGTCGCTGATCAGGCGCGGCAGGAACGGGAACGTGCTCTTCGAGTAGAGCATCTGGAACAGCATCCCGGCGTAGGTGTTGCCGTCGAGGTCGAACGGACCGAACGACGTGTCCACCGTGAGTGGCGAACTGTTCAACGAGCTGACACCGGCGCTGAACTTGGCCTCGAGGTCTCCGTACTCGGCGCCGCATGCGCCGGCGGCGGCACACGACGCGGCGAGGTTGGTGAGCGCGCCGTAGAACGACGCCGGCACGGCCGCGGGCCAGATCACCTGCGACGGGACCAGCCCCTCGATCGTGGCGGACCGGAGGCGCTCGCCGTGGCGCCGGATCACCTCGAGCCCGAGACGCGAGCCATACGAGATGCCGTAGAGGTCGAGCGTGTCGTAGCCGAGGGTGGCGCGCAGCTCGTCGACGTCGTCGGCGTTGTTGAGCGTGTTGTACGACCCGAGGTCTGCGACCCCCGCGAAGTCGGAGCAATCGAAGCTCTGGCAATCGAGGAACGGCTGCGACAAGCCGGTGCCGCGCTGCCCGATCACGAGGAAGTCACCGCTCGTCATCAGTCCCTGCAGGAACGCGGGGCCGAGGAAGTTCGCGTACTGGATGATGCCGTCGCCGTCGCCGCCCGGGCCGCCGTCGAGATAGATCGTGGCGGTCGTCTGCGCGGTCGACTTCTTGAACTGGATGAAGTGCAGCTTGATCGTGCGCGCCTTCGTCTCGCGGTTCTCGAACACCACGAGGTCGCCGCAGGTGAAGTCGGAGCCTTCCGTCCCCAAGCTCGAATCGACGCCGAACTTGCAAGACGCCCGCTCGGTGCGTGGCACGGCACCCGGATCGATCGTCGTATCGGGGGTGGGAGATGCGTCCGGCGCGGAGCTGCCACCGCCCCCGCAACCAACGAGCAAGACGACCCCGAGTGCGCGTCCGATCATGGCGACTACGGTGGCACGCATCCGAAGCGGAGCCCGACATCAACCGCTGGCAGCTGTTGGAAGACGGCTACCTCCACGCCGCGATGAATTCCTGAGGGATCGGGGTTGCCTGGGCTTTCCATGCGAAGGTCACGACGCGTGCGGGCGATCCTGGTCGTAACGGTCGCGTTGACGGGGTGCCTCGCCGACAAGCTCCTGCTGTGGCCGCAACGCAGCACGGCAACACCAGGCGCGACGGTCCAACGGATCGGCACGCTCGAGGTCGTGGTCGCGCAGAGCACTCCGAACCGCGAGCCCGCCGCGTTCGTGCTGCGGTTCTACGGCAACGCGCAGCTCGCGAACGGCATCTGGTTCGAGGCGGCGGAGTTTCCCGACCAGGCGATCGAATGGTGGGGCGTCAACTACCCGGGGTTCGGTGGTAGCGCAGGTCCGGCCACGCTGGCGCGCGTCGCCAGCTCGGCACGCGCCGCGTACGAGGCCCTCGCGAAACGGGCGCACGGACGACCGATCATCGTGATCGGTACGAGCATGGGGTCCGCGGCGGCGCTGCACGTCGCGGCGCACGCCCCGGTCACCGGCCTCGTGCTGCACAACCCGCCGCCACTCGCCGAGCTGATCATGCGACGTCACGGCTGGTGGAACCTGTGGCTGCTCGCGCTGCCGACGGCCGTGCAGATTCCCGAAGCCCTCGACAGCATCGAGAACGCCAAGCTCGTGCATGCCCCTGCTCTGTTCCTGTCGTCGACGGATGACGGCGTGGTCCCGACGCGCTACCAGGATCAGATCATGAAGGCGTACGCTGGCGACTGGCAGCTGCTCGCGATGCCCGGCGGCCACAATGCGCCGCTTCCGGCCTGGGCAGTGCGCATGCTCGTTGCGTGGGTCCGAGCTCGCACCGGTACGTGAACCGCGGCTTTATGTCACGCTGAGCACGTGCTCGTGGTCGTGATCGCGCTGGTCGTCTTGCTGCTCGTCGCGGCGATGATCGTCGTCGCACGGCGGCCACGCGTCGAGGTGATCGCGCCGCTCGAGGGCGTCGACGTCAAGCCCGGCGATGGCGGGCGTGGAGCGCCGCTCCCCGTGGTGCTCGTCCATGGGCTATTCGGCTTCGCACGCATCGGCGTGCCCGGCATGCGGCTCCACTACTTCCGCGGCATCGTCAAGCACCTCGAGTCGCTCGGCTGCCACGTCCACGCGGTGCGGCTGCCGCCGTACGCTTCGGTGCCGGCGCGCGCGAAGCGCCTCGTCGCGGCGATCGAAGCGCTGCCGCACGATCGGGTCGATCTGATCGCGCACAGCCTCGGTGGGCTCGATGCACGCTATGCCCTCGCTCACCTCGGCCTGCATCACCGCGTGCGCTCGCTCGTCACGATCGGCACGCCGCATCACGGAACCCCGATCGCGGATCTCGCGTTGACGGGACCGATCGGCTGGGCGCACAAGCTGCTCGGAGCGATCGGCCTGCCGATCGAAGCGCTCGCGTGGCTGTCGACCGCGGCGCTCGAGCGATTCAATCGCGAGGTGCCCGACGTCCCCGGGGTGCGCTACGCGTGCGTCGTCGGTGGCATACACAAGCCGACCTCGATCGTTCCGATCCCGCTGATCGCGGGCCACACCTATCTCAAGCGCACCGGGCCGAACGATGGCCTCGTCCCCGTCGCGTCGCAGTACTGGGGCGAGGTGCTCGCCGAGATCGAAGCCGATCACTTCGCGCAGGTCGGTTGGCGCGCGGTGCGCGGTACCTTCGATGCGCTCGGCCTCTACGCGTTCATCATCGCGCGGCTCGGCGACGGGCCGCCGAGCGTCGCGCCTACCGCTTGATCGTCGCGATCGCGTGGCGGTCCCGGCCGTACTCGAGCGTCACGACCTTCTCGGTCACGCGCTCGGTGGGCTTGCCCCAGTCCTCGATCAGGGTGACCCCGACCTTGCTGCGCACGCTCGCGCGATTCTGATCGGACGCGAAGTAGACCGCGTCGACCTGATACGTGCCCTTGGGGGCATCGCGCAGCACGTACATCTCGGGACCGTAGCCCTGGGTGACATCGCGCGTCAGCCGACCACCGCTCTGGCTCGTGGTGTGGCTGAAGAACACCTCCTCACC
Organism: Deltaproteobacteria bacterium; assembly: GCA_031385555.1. Lineage (GTDB taxonomy): Bacteria > Myxococcota_A > Polyangia > Haliangiales > Haliangiaceae > JABFXX01. The sequence continues at coordinate 5,072 of JANNBP010000428.1, forward strand.
GCTCGGCTCGACGACGTGCAGATCGACGTCGGTGGCGTCGGTGTTCCACGTGATCGTGACGACGAGGTCGGCTTGACCGATGTCGACCTTGCGCTCGAGCGCACCGATCCGCGCCTTCGCGTAGTCCACCGCCGGTGACTGCGACCGGACGATCCGGCGCAACAGGCGCAGGTACTCGAGCTCGACGATCGCCTGCAGCTCTCCGAACCGCGGGTCCCACGTGCCCATCAGCGGGATCTCGTAGTAGACGAGCGCGAGCTCGAGCTTACCCATCGCCGCGAGCGCCTGACCGATCGCGCGATACGTCTGCGGCTCGTAGGGCCGCGCCTCCGCGACCCGGCGGAACAGGTGATACGCCTGCTCGCCGAGACCGAGCTCGATCGCGGAGAAGCCGACGTCGCGTGCGAGCACCGCGTCGCCCGGGTTCTCCTCGACGAGCGAGCTCAGGCCCTTGAGCACGTCCCCGGGCGTGCCCTGCGCCTTGCGCGACAGCGCCGCCGCCGTGACCAGGTCGTACTCGGGCTTGTGCGTACGCAGCGCCTCGAGCAGCTCGGGCGATAGCGCCTTCGCTCCGCGCAGCGTGGTCGCGAGCGGCTTCGCAGGCACCGCGAACACCGCCGCGGGCAGCTGATCGATCGCCGTCTTGTACGAGGGCGTGAGCTGGAGCTTGACGTGCGGGCTCCGCGCGAGCTTGTCGAGCATCGCGACGAACGCCGCCTTCGGATCGCCGAGCGTGCCGATCGTGGCCGCGAGGGCCTTCGCGAACAGCGGACCCGCCGGCGTCGCCTTGACGACGTACGCGTCCGCGTCGGGCTTGATCTGGAAGCGCGCGTAGTCGGCCTCGCTCTCGAGCATCAGCAGGGAGCACGTGCGGCCGGTGATGCGGAAGTGCGTCGCGTACGCGCGCGCCTCGAGCTCGGTGGCGCCCTCGAGCTCCTCGAGGTGGGCGGTCGCGATCGATCCGTACGCGCGAGCCGCGAGTGGCGACGCCAGGGGCGCACCGAGCTTCGTCTTGACGACCTGCGTCCCGCCGCCCTGCTCCAGCGTCAGGGTGAGCACTGCCGCCGCACCGATCTGGCCGCGGCCCGCGACGTAGATGCTCTGCCCCGGGAACAGCACCGTCGGAGTTCCCGCGACGAGCACGTCGGTGCCGCCGGTGACCTCGACGGACATCAGCCGCCACGGCCGCGCGCGATGTGCCGTCGCCGCCTTGTCGATCTCGGCCTCGCCGGTGACCGAGAACACCGCTCCGCCACTCTCGCGTGCGAGATGAACGAGCGTGCTGGTGTCCGTGCCCGCGAGCCCGGTCTGGTACGCGAACAACGCGCCTCCGGTGAGGAGCTTGCCGAGCGCATGGAGGTTGCTCTGACCCCACGTCGCTGCACCGTCGGAGAGCAAGAACAGATCGCTCTTGTCGTGATGGGCGGCCTCGTCGAGCGCAGCGCCGAGATCGGTCGCGCCTTCGAGAGCGAGCGTGTTCGCGAACGCCATCACCGCATCGACGTTCGCGGGCGTGTTCTCGACCAGCTCCTTGCTGTACCAGTGCGCGTCGACGCTGAAGAACAGCACGTTGAACGACCTCAGCGAGTCCCGATTCTTGTCGAGCACCGCGCGCAGCAACTTCAAGTAGATGTTGAAGCGATCGGGATTGCTCGACAGCGACGTGTCGACGAGAAACGTGGCCGTCTTGGCCGTCGCTGCGGGTGCGATCGGGAGCTGAGGCACCGCCCGCGCCGCGAAGAAGTCACCTGCCTGCGGATCGCTTCCCGTCAGGAGCACCGCGCCCGGCTTCGCGAGGCGGAGCTGCATCGAGCGCGTCTGGTTATCGAAGTGGAACACCTGGCGCGCGCCGACCACCGTGGGCTTGACCCCCGGCGTGGCAGTCGCGGCATACGCATCGGCGACGCTGATGTCGACCACGCTCTGCGGTACTTGCTCGGGCAGGTCGAACGACAGCTCGAGGTCGTTGCCGATCGGTGTCAGATCGAGGTCGTAGCCGACGACGATGCGATGCAGCCGCTGCGGTGCGAGCGGATAGACGCGCGCCGTGAACACGCCCGCCCCGGCCCACTCGACGATCGCCGGATCGACGCGCCGCCGCACGGTCTGGCCGTACGCGATCGCCGCCGTCTCGCGCGGCACCATCCGCGCTTCCTTGGGCTCGCGCCACGCGTTCTCGCGCTGCTTCGCGATCTGCCTCGGATCGTCGTTGTCGTTCGACGCGATCCGGAGATCCGGCGCCGCGGCCTTGGCCTCGAACCTGGTCTCGCCGAACGCGAAGTAGAACGGAGAGGCCCCCTCGGGGAGCCGCAGCTGGAACGTGCCTTCGAGCTGGCGATCGCGATCGTTCGCGTAGACGTAGTCGATCACCACGCGGGCGCGAAACCCATCGACCGAGACATGGGTCTGCATCGTGCGCAGCGCGAGCTCCTCGCGATCACCGACCATCACCCGCGACGAGTTCGGGACGATCTGCGAGCGCTTCCAGGTCGTCGGCGACTTGCCGTCCTTGGGCTTCTCGTCGGCGGCGGCGCTCCCTGCCCCGGCCGACTTCGCCGCCTCCATCGCCGGCGCGCCCAGGTCCGCGCGATCGCTGCCTCCCTTGCTCTTGCAACTCACCAACGCCAGACCGAACAGCAAGACCGCCCTGCGCATCGTGATGACCATCAGGGATGAGACGCGGCCGGGCCCCCAAGGATTTGCACTCCTTTGCACTCCTTTCGTGCGGGATTGTCAGCGCTCCGAGACAACCGATCTCGTCGGCGATCGCAGTTGCCGCCGGCAGGGCACTCGGGTCGTGTTGTCTCCTCGAGGCCACGCTATCGCCGCGGCATCGCTCGATCTTCGGCGTCCCCGCGGACCACGAGCGTGCTCCGCAGGACGCCGACCCGGTTCGTCAACGACCCCGCGCCGGAGTTTGCGTTCGTCCCGGTCCCTCGATGCCGTGGACAACATCCCGGGTCCTGCGCAGTCGGAGACTATGATCACCGGAGAGGAATGAGCCGCGACCATCGGACAGCGTAACTTCCGCCCTGTCATCATGCGTGGCCTCGTGAAGCTCTTGACTCTAACTCGACGACTGTTCGGGTACGCGGACGCCCAGCGCGAACCGAGCTGCGACGACGAGGGTGGTGATTGCGGCGGCACGCGTGACTCCGCTGACACGAGCGGCTACTTCCTCGGATCGTACGACGGCGCGCGCGCACGGTTTCGCGCCACCGCCGCACGGCTTGCCGCCAGTGCCCCCGGCAGCGAGATTGGCCACTACGAGGTGCCGAGCCAGACCGATCGAGACCTGACAACTGACTGGGTCTACCTGCCGGCGACTGGCAGTCCGCAGCGGCTCGTCATCGTGACGTCGGGCGTGCACGGCGCGGAGGCGTTCGTCGGTAGTGGAGTCCAAGAACTGCTGATGCGCGAGTGGCTACCGGGCGTGAATCGCGCCGACACCAGCGTGCTCGTGGTCCACGCACTCAACCCGTGGGGCTACAAACATCGCCGCCGCGTCACCGAACAGAACGTCGATCTCAATCGCAACCTGTCGGTCGACCTTGCCTTGTTCGCGACGCCCAACCACGGCTATCGCGAGCTCCATGCGTTCTTGAACCCAGCGAAGCCCGTCTCGTTCTGGGACGTCAACACCGACATCTTCGAGCTCGCCGCCCAGGCCATCAAGCACGGCCAGACCACGCTGCGCGACGCGACGCTGGGCGGGCAATACGAATTCGAGCGTGGCATCTACTTCGGCGGCTTCGCGCCGGTGCCGCAGAAGGCGAGCCTCGAGGAGCTGTTCCTCCGCTTCGTCGAACCGCACCGCGCCGTGTTCCTGATGGATCTCCACACCGGCTATGGCGAGCGCGGCAAGCTGCACTACTTCGGTGATGCCGGCACGTCGGTCGATGCGATGAAGTCCGTGTTCGACGGCTTCACGATCGACTCCGCCGCGACCAACCCCGACTTCTACGAGACCAACGGCGACATGGTGAAGTGGCTCGGCCAGATGATGCCGGCGGACAAGGTCTTCCTCGGCACCACGCTCGAATACGGCACGCTCGATTCGCAGACGCTGGTCGGCGGGATTCGCTCGCTCCAACGCATGCGGCTCGAGAACCAAGGCTTCCAGCACGGCTTCGCGAGCGACGGCGTCAAGCAAGGTGTGCTGCAGCGCTTCGCCGACATGTTCGATCCGCCGGACGGCACGTGGCGTCGCGGCGTCCTCGATGCGACGCGCCGTGACGTGCCGATCCTCGTCGGCAGGTTCCAGAAGCTCTAAGAGATGTCCCGTAAATACGCCGCAGCGTATTGGCGGGACCTGTCGGTTCGCACGTGCTCGGTCGGACGTGGTCTGGCGGGAGCCAGTCTCATCCCGGGTTGAGCAGCGTGCCGTGCCGACGTTTCGCCGAGCCACCACGACGGATCGGGTGTGGACGTCCTCGACGTGATGCACGAGCCATCACGGGCAGAGAGATCTCTTAGCGGATCGACTCGAGCTGCACGCCGTTCGCGCTGTCGGGATCGAGCACGAGCCGGCCATCGATCTCGCGGCCTCGTGGATCGCGGAACCTCGCCTTCTTGGTCTTGCCCTTGACGATCAACGCCTCGAGCTGCGTGCGGGTCAGGCGCTTACCGGCGGTCTCGAACCAGATCACGAACCGGCAGCCCTCCCGCCAGCGACTGCACCCCCAGCCGCGCTGGCCATCGATCAGCGTGCCCTGCTTGCAGCGCGGACACGGCAGTGGACCCGCGGCGGGCTTCGCAGCGCGGCGCTTCGCCGTGGGTTGCGCCCGACGAGCCTTCGGCGAGGGTTCCGCTCGATGGGACTTCGGAGGCATCGCCGGAGCTCGATCGCGAATCTCGTCGCGTTGACCGTGCAGGTCGTCCGCGCCGTCGCGACCCGCAGCGAGTGCGACGGAAGCGAACGCATCGCCGTCGAATGAACCGATCGTGACCGCGGGGCGTGGAGCTCTCGAAGCCGGGCTCGCTGGACGTGGCGGCGGATTCGACGGTGCACGTGGGTTCGGATTCGATGATGCGCGTGCGCTCGACGGCGGCGGATTCGACGGTGGACGTGGGTTCGATGGCGGGTTCGACGGTGGACGAGGGCTCGACGGCGGAGGCCGCGGGCTCGACGGAGCGCCACGCAGCGCATCGATCACCGACGTGACGTACGTGGCGATGTCCGCCATGAACGCCGCCCGCGAGTCTTGGCCACGCGCGATCCGCGCGAGCCGGGCTTCCCAGCTGCCCGTCAGCTCGGGCGATGCGAGCGACGACACGCGCGCCGCGGCGAGCGCGGCGATCAACCCCATGCCTGCATCCGTCGGCACCAGGTGTTGCCGCTCGCGCAGGATGTACTCGCGGCGCAGCAGCGTCTCGATGATCGCGGCACGGGTGGCCGGCGTGCCGAGCCCGACATCCTTCATCGCCTCGCGCAGGGCTTCGTCGTCGATCGACTTGCCCGCGGACTCCATCGCCGCGAGCAGCGTGGCTTCACTGTGCCGGGGCGGCGGTGTGGTGTGCTTGGCCTGCGCGGCATAGGCACCGACGAGCGCCTGTCCCTTCACCAGGATCGGCAGACTCCCGACGGGATCGTCCTCGCGGTCATCGCGCTTCTTCTCCTCGATCCCCGCGACCTCCTGCCACCCCGCGACCAACCGCACGCGGCCGCGCGCCAGATAGTGATCCGGTGGCGGCGGCAACACCTCGACGAACGTCTCGCGATCCGCGGCCTCGAACGCCGGGGGCTTGTCGTCCCCTGCGCCAGCCCGGATCCATGCCTCGGTCACCGCGATCTCCGCATCGGGAAAGAACGCGCCGAGGAACCGCCGCGCGATCAGATCGAACAGCCGCGCCTCGTCGCGATCGAGGGGTTTGGGGATCGATCCGGTGGGGATGATCGCGTGGTGGTCGCTGACCTTCGCGTCGTCGACGATCCGCCGGTTCGGCTTCGGCGACTCCTCGACCAGGCGCTGCGCGAACCCGCCGAGCTCCGGCAGTGCGACCAGGGCCGCGAACAACGCCGGCAACTCCGCGGCGACGTCTTGCGAGAGGTGCCGCGAATCCGTGCGCGGATACGTGATCACCTTGCGCTGCTCGTACAGCGCTTGCGCGAGCTCCAACGTCCGCGCCGCCGACCAGCCGAACCGCCGGTTCGCAGTGCGCTGCAGCGACGTCAGGTCGAACAGCTGCGGCGGTGCTTCGCGGACCGTCTTCGCGCGCAACTCCACCACACGCGCTTCGCGGGGACAGCGCTCCACGATCGCGTCGGCGAGCTCGCCTCGTGCGAGCCGCGGCTGCTTGCCGTGCCTCCACAGCGCCTCGAACTGCGCGCCATCCACCGTGCGAAACGCGCCGTGAACCTCCCAGTAGTCCCGCGGGACGAACTCGCGGATCTCCCGCTCGCGGGCGACCAACAGGGCGAGCGTGGGCGTTTGCACGCGCCCGATCGACGACACCCCTTCCTGCCGCTGGCTGCGCAGCGTCATCGCGCGCGTGGCGTTCATCCCGACCAACCAATCGGCCTCCGAACGCGACCGCGCCGCATCCGCCAGCGGCTCGTACTCGCGCCCCGGCCGGAGCCCGCCGAACCCGCGGCGGATCGCATCGTCCGTCAGCGACGAGATCCACAGGCGGCGGACCGGCAGCTTGCTGCGCGCGTATTGATAGACGTACCGAAAGATCAGCTCGCCCTCGCGCCCCGCATCACACGCGTTGACCGCGCCGGCGAAGCGCTTGTCTTTCAGGAGCTGCGCCACGATCCGGAGCTGCGCCTTCGCATGCTTCGCCGGCGTCAGCTTGAACTGGTCCGGCAGCATCGGCAGCACATCGAACCGCCACGGCTTCCACGCCCCGTCATACGCCGCCGGCTGCTCGAGCTCGACGAGGTGGCCGATGCACCACGTGATCGCCAGCCGATCGTTCTCGAACCACTCACCGCGGCGCGGCACCCCGAGCACCCGCGCGAGATCGCGGGCGACCGACGGCTTCTCGGCGATGACGAGATCCACTCCCGAAGTCTAGGGGTGCCCTCTGACGGTCCGGACTCACGGTGTTGTGGTTGGTCGTCGTCGTCGGTCTCGGGGGCGCGATCATCGCCCGTGGGGATCGTCTCCCTCGCGTGCGCATCCGATCGTCGGCCGGGTCCGCATCCGATCACCGGCCAGGTCCAAGCCCACTCAACCGCTCCACGTCTTGACCAAGAGCTCCGCGTCGGTCTCCGCCTTCCGCCCCTCTGCCTTCTGCGTCCCCCCTCTGCCTTCTGCGTCCGCCTCTGCCTTCCGCGTCCGCCTCTGCCTTCCGCGTCCGCCTCTGCCTTCTGCGTCCGCCTCTGCCTTCTGCGTCCGCCTCTGCCTTCTGCGTCCGCCTCTGCCTCCGCGTCCGTCTCGGCCTTCTGCGTCCGCCTCTGCCTTCCGCTTCCGCTTCCGGCCTTCCGCGTCCGCCTCGGCCTTCCGCGTCTCATCGCCTTCCACTGGCGGTGTCGGAGCGTGTCGCATCGTCGACGGCCGGGTGACCGACCGCGCTCGCCAGGCCCGTCGCCTCGTGTAGGTCTCGACGTCAGCCCACGATCCACAGGCGCACGGCCAGAGCGCACGGTGTGCGTCACATTGGTTCGCGAGCGACTCGCGCTACGCTGAAACCATGCACCGCTTGATCGTCCTCCTCGTGATCGCGGCATGCAGCGGTGCCCCACCCCGCTTCTCCGGCGGAGCGCTCGCCCCTCTCGAGATCCGCGGCGAGCGACTGCTCGTCACCGCGAAGATCGACGGTCAGTCGCGCGTGATGGTGCTCGACACCGGCGCGAGCATCACCTCGCTGTCGACGGTCGCCGCGCGCGAGCTCGGCATCCAGAGCGAAGGCGTCGCGCGGATCAACGATCAGATCGACGCTGGTCTCGGTGTGATCAAGAAGCTCTCGATCGGGCTCGCCGACCACGCGAACGTGCAGGTCGCGATCGTCGACATGCCGAACGCCCGCGATAGCGCGATCAAGTTCGACGGCATCCTCGGCCTCGACGTCCTCGGCCGCCACGATCTGGTGATCGACTTTCGCAGCAGCACCGTCGCGCTGTATCCGTCGGGCGCGATCCTCCAGCACGCGCTGATGCCGGAGATGGCGCGCATCGCGCTGTCTCGCAACGCGCACGGCTTGATGATGCTCGACGTCAAGATCGGCGATCACCCACCGATCCTCGCGATGCTCGATCTCGGCGCGCCGATCACCGTCATCAACCCGGCCGCCGCGAAGCTGCTCGGGGTGACGCGGCCGATGTTCCGGGTGCCGTCGATGACCGTCGGCAACGTCGAGCTCGCGCGGCGCACGATGCTGGTCAAGGACCTGCCGGCGTTCGAGCGCGCCGGCATCGCGGACCGTCCCGCGATCCTGCTCGGCAGCGACATGTTCGCGAACCGCGCGCTCGTGATCGGCTATCGCGATCACGTCGCGATGTTGTCTCGCTGAGCTACTGGAGAACGACGATCGCCTGCGTCCACTGCGCGATGTGGTTGCTCGTCGCGACGTCCTGGAACGGCACGCGGAACGCCTGCCCCGACGGGTCCTGCCCCGCCTCGGCCTTCGCCGGGAAGACCGGCGTCATCCAGATCTGCGGGAGGCCACCACCGGGGATCCGAACACCGAACGTGCGCGTCGACGAGAACGTCAGATAGAACATCGGCTCGCCCGACGCACCGAACGTCTGACCGAACGGCACCCAGCGCGCCCACGAGTTGGTGAGCGAGCCCTGTGGCAAGCCGGCGATCTGGAGCTTGACCGGCGGCTTCGTGCCATCGGCCTTCACCACCCAGGTCTCGGCGTCGAAGCTGTTGTACGAGGTGCCGCCGGTGCGCGTG
>JANNBP010000464.1:0-32791 GCA_031385555.1 Deltaproteobacteria bacterium
CGCGGCGCGCGCGAGGCGGATCACGCCAGCGAGCGGGCGATCACCCGCAGCTCGCCACCGGGCTGGGGCAGCACGACCTTCATCCCCGCGGGCAGTGGCGGGTGATCCTGCGCATCACGCATCACGGCCTGGTGGGCATCAGTCTTGATCACGTCAGCGGCGTTCGCCTGGTTGATCTCGAAGTGCCGGGCCATCTGTTCATAGGACGCGCCGCCCGTGGCCATCACTGCTGCACCGAGGCTGGCCGCCATCATCAAACACGCGAGCTTGTACATGCGGTCCCCAGGTAGCCACAGCGCAAACCACTCACCACCCGGCCGAACGGCGAGCCGGGGTTTGCTAGGCTGCGGCATGCCCGAACCCGACCAGCCGTTTGACGCCGTCGCCGCTGCCAAGGAGCTCGACGAGCTGCTCGGGGAGCCGGGCGTGGGTGTCGGCACGACCATCGGGAATGACGAGTACATCTCGAGGCTCGAGGACGAGCTCGAGTCGCTCAACGCCGTGCTCGCGAACAAGGAGCTCGACCTCCAGAGCGAGAAGCGGCGCGCCGATCAAGCGTACGCCGAGATCGAGAGTGCGAGCAGGCGGATCTCCAACGCATCAGCGAAGGATCTCGAGCGCCGGACCCGCGGCATCCTCGAGAGCTTCCTGCCGGTGATCGACGACATGGATCGCGCGATCGTCGCGGCGCGCCAGCACACGGAGTCGGCCGACGTGGTCGAGGGGATGGAGCTGGTCAAGCGTAGCCTGCTGTCGCGGCTCGGTCAGTTCGGTGTGGTCCATGTAAAGGCGTTGGGGACGAGGTTCGATCCGAATCGCCACGACGCGATCGCGACCGTGCCGGTCTCCGACGCAGCGCAAGACGGCATCGTGATCGACGTGATGCGGGAGGGCTACTTGATCGGCGAGCTCACGCTGCGTCCCGCGGGTGTCGCCGTCGGGAGGAAGAGCTGATCGCTCGTGATGGGGTCACGCTCCACCCCTCCCACCGCACGAGATCGTCGGGCGTCTGGCGCAGAGCATACAAACCCGTTGTCCGTTATCCGGACTACGCGCGGGCTTCGCGCGGCGCTACCTCAGGTAATACGGCGCGGCGACCGCGGCGCGGCACTGCCAGTTGAAGCTGCGCATGTGCGGCGAGCTGCCCTTGGTGCGCAGGCCGTCGAGCATCGACCGTGCGGCGGCCTCGAGCGACGCATCGGTGCGACCGCCGAGGTGCCACGCGAGCGCGACCACGTACGCCGGCTCGCCCCAGTGCTCGTCGTACTCGTCGGTGACGTCCGCGATGCTGCCGGGGCCCATCCAGTAGTACGGCTTGCCGGTGGCGTCGCGGCCGTCGCGCGCGATCGACTTCCCGAGCTTGATGATCGCCGTCTTCGCGTTCGCTCCCTTGGTTCCGCCTGTCTCGGTCGCGTAGGTGTCGAGCGCCTCGGCGAGCAGCGCGGCTAGCCACGGGCTACAGCCGAACGTGCCGTAGCTCTCGTCGGCGGACTCCGCGGTGTGCGCGAAGCAGCGGGCCGCTTGATCCGTGTAGCCGGTGGGATAGGTCGCCTGCATCGCGAGATACGCGGTGACCGCGGTGTCCGCGCGCTGCTCGAGGATCGCCGCCGAATCGTCGGTGACGATCCGCGCCCACACGTACGCGAGGAGCGCGAACCCGGCGTGGCGCTCGGTCCAGAAGTCGGAGCCGCCGGCGTAGCCCGGGCTCGTCCACAGCGTCGAGACCCGATCGGCGACATCCTCGGCGCTCTCGCGGAACCGATCGTCACCGGTCATCAGGTAGTGGATCGCGAGGTTCTGCGTGTAGTGATACTTGAGATCGTCGGCTGCGGTTGGTACGCCGATCCGCGTCGACGTCCCCGTGCCGGTGATGCCGGCGCGATAGATCGCAGTCTCGCGATACGCAGACTCGAGCGTCAGTAGATCGCCGCGCCGCGCGTAGCCGCGATACATCGTGGTGCCGCGGTCGTAGAGCCAGACATCGCGGCTGCTCTGCTGCACGAGGAACTGCGTCACGGTGTGGTTCTGGTAGTCGCAGACGTTGTCGTACGCGTCGAGCGCCGTGCCGTTGACCGCCGCCTCGGTGGTGATCGGCCCGACCACGCCACTCGCGGCGAGCCAGGTCGCCGGCAGCAGCGCCCACACCTTGGGCCCGAGCGTGCCGTCGGCGGGCTCCAGCGTGGTCGATACGTCGACGAGCGTGATGCTCGCGGTGGTCGGCGCCTCGTTCAGTCTCACCGTCACCACCGTGCCCGCGGTGACGGTGGTCGAGACCTGGAGCTGGATGCTGCGGATGCTGCCGTCGGGGTAGAGCGCGAGCTCGCGGCGAGCCGCGGGGAGCTCGGTGGTGCCCTTGAGCACCCGCACGAGGTCCGGATCGAACAGCGTGCCCTTCGCGAGCGGCACGGCAAGATTCACGCGCTGCGTGCCGGTATAACCGCTGCGGGGTTGCAGCGTGATGTCGACGGAGGTGGTGCTGGGCGGGGTGGGTGGCGGATCGACCGGCGGTGGTGTCGCGATCATCGTCGTGATCACCAGCTGCGGCTTGTTCGAGGCCTCGCGCGACTGGAACGTGGCGCCATCCCCCGACGAGCTGATCAGCGCGAAGCTGTAGCTGCCCGCCGCGGTGACCGCGGCCTTGACCTCGTACTCGATCCAGCTGCCCGACGCGATCGCGCCGACATCGGCGAGCGTGCCGCCGACCAGCGCCGGACGCGTGTTCCAGGTGACGGCACCTTCCGTCCAGGTGCTCGCGGTGCGCGTCACCGCCGGACCGTCGCCGCTCGGATCACTGACGAACACGCGCAGCTTCGCGCTGGTCACCGTGCCGGTGACACCGGTCGCGTCGAACAGCAGCAGCGACTGGCGCTGGGGCGAGCCATCGGCGATCAGCCGCGTTGCGGTCGCGAAGTTCGTCGTCGGCGTGTCGGCCTGGACGTGGGAGTCGGCGGTCGGCAAGAACGTGTACGTGCCGGCGCGTCCGGAGCCGGCAGTCGCTACGAGAATCAGCGAGGACAACGCGAGTCGGTGAGCCATGGCGCTCGTTGTAGCGATCGAGCTGCGATCGCGAAACCGACGAAAAGCCGCCAGCGGTTCGGCACCTTGTCTCACACGAAGAACGCCGAGTGCGATTTCTCGACGGAGAACCCGTTCCCTTGCGTGCTCGAACGGGTGCGCGATTACGAAACGAGCGTCCGAGTACGCCCGGATATTTGCGGCTAGGATGCGCCGATGCTCGGTACGCGCGTGGTGATCCGTGAGCTCGGTGAAACTCCGCTCGACGCGATCGAGCACCACGCCGCGCTCGAGGAGCAGCCGATGCCCGAGCCAGGCCCCGACGAGGTCGTCATCCAGGTCGCGAGCGCGGCGGTCGGCTGGGTCGATCTGATCATGGCGAGCGGCCAGTACCAGCACCCGCCGAAGCCTCCGTACACACCGGGCCTCGAGTACGCGGGGACGATCGTCGCCGTCAGCCCCGCCGGCGGGGGCGTCGCCGGCAGCGTGCCGAGCGGCACGCGCGTGATGGTCGATCCGTTGCTCGCCGGCCCACGCTCGCACGGCGACTACCAGGGCGCGGGTGGCTTCGCGACCTACGCGGTCGTGCCCGCCGCGGCGGTGCATCCCATTCCGGGCGCGTTGACGTTCGATCAGGCGTGCAACCTCCTCGGCAACTACGAGACCGCCTATCACTGCCTGGTCCATCGCGGTCGCTTGCAGGCCGGCGAGACGGTGCTGATCCACGGTGCCGCCGGATCGACGGGGCTCGCCGCGGTTCACCTCGCGAAGCTACTCGGTGCGCGGGTGATCGCCACCGGTCGCTCGCCCGCGAAGCTCGCCGTCGTCCAGGCGCAGGGCGCCGACCATGTCGTGCCGAGCAGGGACTTCAAGGATCAGGTGAAGGAGCTGACCGGAGGGAAGGGCGTCGACGTGGTCTACGACGGTGTCGGCGGCGACATCTCCGTCGAGAGCTTGCGCTGCGTGACGTTCGGCGCGCGGTTCCTGATCGTCGGGTGGGCCTCGACGCCGTTCGTCGCCAAAGGCAAAGGTCAGCGCGGCGCACCCAACGCGAACCAGCTGCCGACCAACCTCCTGATGATGAAGGGGCTCGACGTGCTCGGGTGCCCGGCCGTGATCTCGGCGGTCAACGACCCGTCGCTACGCGCCACGCGGCTCGCTCAGATCCTGGCGTGGGCCGAGCAGGGCAAGCTGTCACCGTACGTCTCGCATCAGTTCGCGCTCGCCGACTTCAAGCAGGCGATGCTCGCGAAGTGGAACGGCGAGGTGATCGGCGGCTGCGTGCTCCACCCTTCTATCGGGGCTATGGCCCCAAACCCCATTGGGGCTATGGCCCCAAACCCCGTTGGGGCTATGGCCCCAAACCCCTAGTGAACGATCAGGCCGCGCGGCATCGAGATCTCGGGCTGCTGATCCTTGCTCTGCACCACCTTGAGTGCCGAGAGGTTCTTGAGCTCGGCGTCGTCGACGACCGAGCCGCGCTCCGGCAGGTGCATCCCGCGCGGGCTGATCTCCGGCAGGAACACCAGCGCCTGCGCGTTGCCGTTGTAGCCGAGCTGGACGAGCGTGTCGGGCTCGAACTTCGTGCACTTCTTCGCGCAGCAATAGAACATCGCCGAGACGCGGTAGAGCCCCTCGGCCTTGAGGGAGAGGAGGGACTTCGGATCGAAGTCATCGGGCACCGTGGTGCCGTTCGCCGAGAACCGGGCGCGGTTATGCGACCAGCTCTCGGGTAAGTAGACGCCCGGTCCCGGGTCGCCGTGGTTGTGGAAGTAGACCAGCCGGCCGACCTCGATGGACTTGATGGCCTTGCGCGTGCGGTAGATGCCGCAGGGAGGTAGCTCGCTCACCCGCACATCATGCACCATCGCGTGGAGATGGCGACCAAGGCACCGCTCGAGATCGTCCAGGTCGGCACGCCCGTGCTGCGGCAGCAGGCGCGCGAGTTGACCACCGACGAGCTGGCGACCGACCGGATCCAGAAGCTGATCGGCGACATGCGCGACACCATGCGCGCGGCGCCCGGCGTCGGCCTCGCGGCACCACAGATCGGCGAGTCACTCCGGCTCGTCGTGATCGAGGACCCACCCACGTCGCACGGCAAGCTGTCCCCCGAGGAGCTCGGCGCGCTCGAGCGCGATGCCGTGGCGTTCCACGTCCTGGTCAACCCGGTGCTGACCGTGCGCACCGACGATGTGGTCGCCGCGTTCGAGGGCTGCCTGTCGTTCGCGGGGTTCAGCATGATCGTGCCGCGCGCGAGGAAGGTCCGCGTCGAGGCGCTCGACGAGCATGGGCAGCGCGTCGTCAAGGTGGCGAGCGGCTGGTACGCGCGGATCCTGCAACACGAGGTGGATCACCTGAACGGCATCGTGTGCTGCGATCGGATGGAGTCGCGCTCGCTCACCACCGCCGTGAACCTGGCCAAGTACTGGCGGGGCAAGTCGGTCGAGGAAGTCCGGGCGGCGATCGCGCTGCCCTGATACCGTCGCTGGATGCACGCGGATCTCGTCTCGGCGGACGTCGACGAGCACGTCCTCTACGATCCGTCGCTCACGCACGATCCCGAGGTCGAGGCCTCGGCACGGTCCGGCACGCTGCTCGCGATCTACGCCAGCGGGCTCGAGTGCCGCGTGTTCGTCGACGAAGCGCTCCCGGATTCGCTGCGCGCGCACATCTCGACGACGACCCAGGACGTGCTGCTCCGCGTGCCGAGTGGCAAGCTCGTCGCGTCCGGGCTCGAGGATCTCGGTACACCCGCGAAGGCGACGAGCTCGATGGAGCTGCCCGCCGGCAACTACCTCGTCGACGCCTACGAGCTCGACTACGACTGGGATCGCGACATCGCGCCGGTCCTCGTCGCCGAGCTCCCGGCCTATCGCCGCGAGCGCAGCCTCAGGCCGGTCGCCAGCGGCCTGACGTTGCTCGGCATCGGCGGCCTGGTCGGTGGTGGGTTCGCGTGGAGCCCGCTCGTCCTCGCTGCGGGCGCGATCGGCCTGCTCGCCGGAGTTGGCCTCGCGCGCGCGCTCACCACCAAGCCGTACCTCGCGGACAAGGCTGCGATCGCGAGGCGGTTCCCGGGGCTCGCGCTCGTGTTGCGCCGGCTCGCCGCGGATGCGGATCTCTCCAGCCATACCGGCAAGCCGCTGAGCTTCACCGACTAGCTCCTGCGGAAGATCAGCGAGTGATTGTTCGCGGGCATCGCCACGATCTCGGTCAGCGCGAAGCCGATCGCCGCGGCGCCTAGCTCCTTGACGTCGCGTACGCCCCAGCGAGGATCGCGCGAGCGCAGCGACTGATCGAACACCTCGTTCGACGGCGCGGTCTTACCATCGAACCGGTACGGCCCGTACGTGTAGAGCAGCCCACCGGGTGCGAGCAGCGCGGCCGCACCGGCGAACAGGGCGAGCGACGCCTCCCATGGCGAGATGTGGATCATGTTGATGCACAGGATCGCCTCGGCATGATCGAGCGGCCACGGCGCGCAGACATCGAGGGTTACGGGCTCGGCCAGGTTCGCGAGCCCGGCCTCGGCGCGCCAGGCCGAGATGCTGTCGCGCGCGTGCGGATCTGGGTCGCTCGGCTGCCACTGCAGCGCCGGGAACGCCTGCGCGAACCACAGCGCGTGCTCGCCGCTTCCCGACGCGATCTCGAGCACGGTGCCGCTCGCCGGCAGCACGCGTGCGAGCACCTCGCGGATCGGCTCGCGGTTGCGCTGCGCGGCTGGTGCCTCTCGCTTCATCGAGGGAGTATGCGCGGAATCTGCCGCGACTCAGGTGGCCGGACGTAGCTTCGGGGTCGCAGCCTGCTCGGCAGTGGCGAGCTTGTCGAGCTTGTCGGGGAGGTTCGCGGCGAGGTCGTCGGCCTTCTCGGCGAGCGCATCGGCCTTCTCGGCGAGCACGTCGGCCTCGGTCTGCTTGACGATGCTGGCCAGGTTATCGGCGATCTGCGACGCCTCCGCCGCGGGGACGCCGTCGGCGAGGTGCTCGTAGACCAGGGTGGCCTTCTCGTCGAGCTCCTTGACGGTGTCTGCGTGGGCTGTCTCGCCGGGGAGGTCGAGGTGGAGCTCGCGAATCACCATCTGGAGACCGGCCGCGATCGGCAAGGCGACCAGCGCGCCGAGGATCCCGGCGAGCGTGCCGCCGACGAGCAGCGCGACGACGACGATGGCGGGCGGCAACCGCAGCACGTGACCGTAGACCCGCGGGACCAGGACGCGACTCTCGAACTCCTGGTAGAGGAACATCAGGACGAACACCACCGCGGTGGTCGTGCCGCCGTGCGGGGTGACCGCGAGGATCACGGGGGTGCTGGCGATATACCCGCCGACGAACGGGATGATGTCGGTGAGCCCCGCGAACAGCGCGATCGCGAGGGCGTTCTCGGCGCCGAGCACGGTGAGCAAGACGAACACGAACACGGCGATCGACAGCGACGTGATCAGCTGGCCGCGCATGTAGCCGCCGACGATCACCTTGAGCTCGATCAGGATGCGCGCGAGCTTGATGTGGTGATGCCGTGGCACCAGGGCGAACAGCAGGCCCTTGCTCCGCGCCGGGTCGGCGAGCATGTAGATCGCGAGGAACAGCGTCGAGATGCCGTAGCCGATGAACGTCAGGAAGTTCGTCGAGTACGCGATCGCCCAGGATCCGACCTTCGCATCGACGTTGTCGAGCGGTAGATCTTGGATCGTCTTGGACAGCGGCTTGGCCCACTCGTAGACCGACAGCGCCTCGATCACCCGCTCTCGTGTCTTCGGTGCGTTCGACACGACGTCGAGCAACTGCGCGACGAGCGGCGGCACCATCAGCAGCACGACGCCGATCAAGGCGATCGCCGCGACCGAGAACACCAGCACCAGGGCGCGGCCGCGCCTGAACTTTCTCTTCTCGAGCCAGCCGACCAGCGGGTCGAACGTGCCGACCAGGATCAGGGCGATCACGAGGACGGAGACGACCGTCCTCAGCTGGTCGAATATCCAGATCGCACCCAGCACACCGAACACGAACATGATCGTGCGCGGCGCGATCTCGACACGGAGACGCGACTCGGGAGGAGAGGTGTTCACTGTGGTTACGCGGCGGCGGGCTTCGAGGTGCGCTTCGCCGCGGTCTTACGCTTGCGTGGCGGCTTGGCCTTCGCGGTCACCTCCGACGCTGCAGCTTTTCCCTTGGACGTCGCCTTCGACGGCGCCTTCGGCGCCTTCTTCGAGGAGGCGGCCTTGGCGATCATGCCGGCAGCGACGGTGGCAGCGGAGACGAAGGCGAGCTTCTTCAGGAGTCCCATAGTGAGCCCTGCGAGTGCGCGCTGCGTGCCAGCGCTAACTCGTCGACAACTCACGCAGGGGCGGCGCCGCGCGAAGGCGCGCACGCCACGTCGTGCGGATGCGCACGCGATCGGCAGGCCGCGGGTCGTCGCCGACCGCGCTCACAGCGCGACGCGCGAGATCACGTCGCGGGTGGGCTCGTTGGTACGGCGATAGATCACCTGGACGTGGGTGATGTACTGGATGAGCTCCTCGGCCGCTTCGCTCGCGTGGCTGTTCGCCGGCGCTCCGATGGCTCGCTCGAGCTCGTCGATCAGCTGCCCGATCGCGGTGAGATCCAGCGTGTGCGCCGAGCTCCGCAGCTCGCGCACGAGCATGCCGGCGTGCGCCCGGTTGTCCCGATGGATCGCGTCGACGATGTCCAGCGCCGAGCCATGCGCGTTCGACAGGAACACCGGGATCCGATCGGCGAACCACGGATCGGCGAACACGGGCGCGAACCGCTGCCACGCGATCTCCGGCACGCCTGAGGCGGGCACTCTCGGGGCATCGCCCTCGACGCGGTTCCTGCCCGTCGCTTTCGCGCGCAGCAGGGCCGCATCCGCGACGGCGATCAGACGATTCACCGGGATCTCGGGAGTCGGACACAGCGACGCGAACCCGGCCGTGATGGTGACCACCTTGGCGCACGGTGACGCGGCGTGCGGGATCCCGAGGGCTTCGACCGCGGCTCGCAACCGCTCCGCGACGAGCTGCGCGCCCGCGGCGTCGGTGCTCGGCAGCACGGCGACGAACTCCTCACCGCCGTAGCGACCGAGATAGTCGGACGGCCGGCGCAGACAGCGCACCATCGCATCGGCGACTTGCTGGAGACAGCGGTCGCCGCCGAGGTGACCGTACTGCTCGTTGTAGGCGTGGTAGCAGTCGAGATCGATCATCACGAGCCCGAGCGGATGGTGATCGCGCGTCGACCGGCGCCACTCGGCATCGAGCATGGCGAGCCCGTGTCGACGATTGGCGATGCCGGTCAGCGAGTCGACGCAGACGAGCCGTTCGAGGTCGTGCTTCTCGCGCTGGAGGGCCACGATCCGATCGGACTTCATGCGCTCACGCTCGGTGGCCATCTGGTACTCGGCGCGTTTGCGGAGCGCTCGCCGGATCCGCGGCACCAGCTCGCTCTTGCGCACCGGCTTGAGCGCGCACTCGGTGGCACCGGCGACGAGCGCAGGCTCGAGGTCGGTCTCGTCGCACACCGCGACGATCGGGAGGTCTCCGCGCATGGCGACTCGCTCGATCTCGGCGATCGTGACGAAGGCGAGATCGACCACGATCAGGTCGGGCTCCGCAGCCACCGCCGCCTCGAGGGTCGGCATGTCGGTGTGCACGAAGCCGATGTCGGCGAGAGAATCACGCACAGCCCGTTGCGTGGTCGGATCGTCACCGACGATCAAGGCGGTTAACACACCACCCCGACACTCCAAGCCACGTGCCACCCCTACGGGCCCACGAGCCCGCACAGGGTCTCACCCGCTCGGGCCACGCGGGTGGGTGCTGCGGGCAGTGGAGGGCGGTTTGTGATCGGAGGCCTCGCCGACGACCGCCGCGCTCCCGCGCAGCGTGCGCCGGTTCTCGTGGCGCCGGCGATCGGGATCGCCAGCCATCCTGTCACGATCGTTGGTGCTCAAACGGTTTTAGGGATGCCCGAGCGAGGTCCATCGATCTACCCGTGCGGGAACGCCACGATCGTCGACGGGAGGCGATCGCGCACGCGTGGCCCAGTGAGTGCAGCCTTCGGGAGCGAGTTGCTCATGCGTCAAAGCGGAAGCTTGCTTGTCCGGTTGAACCTGGAGACCCGCGCCTTTCACGCGGGCGCCGAGGGGTACTGGCTGGACCTCCTGACGAGCAAGCGGCCGACGCACCGTGGCTACATGCAGTGCCTCGTCCGCGCGTACGGCTTCGATTCTCCTCTCGAGGCCGCGCTTCGGTACACCCGCGGGTTCGACCAGCTGGTCGACATCACCGGGCGGTATCGCTCCGGGCTGATCGCGCAGGACTTGTTGCAGCTCGGCCTCAGTTGTTCCCAGGTCGCGAGCATTCCACAGCAGATGATCGCGCCGTTCGCCCACGTAGCCGAGGCACTCGGTTGGCTCTACGTGCATCAGCACGCGACCCTCGCGCACGGGGCGGTTCGTCGCGAGCTTCGTCGGCAGTTGCCCGACGTCGACCATGCGACGACGTATCTGTCGGCGTACGAGGGGGTGGTCGGTTCGCGGTTCGACCACCTCGGTCAACAACTCGACCGTCTCGCGAGTGCGCCGGCGGTCGCCGAACGCGTGGTGGTCGCGGCCAGGGATGCCTTCCGGCACGCCCTGTGGTGGAGCCATGTCCCGAGCCGATCGCCGCTGTGCGATGACGCGTTCACGCCCCAGCGACAGAGAAAATACCCGAGGGCTCCGACCTGACTACTGGACCACGATCACACCCTTGTTCATGTCCATGCCGCACGCGTAGCCGAGCTTGCCTGCCTTCGGGAACGTCACCGGAATCTCGACGGCGGTATCGAGGGGCAGGGCGCGCTCGATCTTCTTGCCATTCCCGAGCGACACCACGATCTCCTTCGTGCACGTCGCGGCCGTCTTGCGGGTGAACACCAGGGTCACCTGCTGGTTCGCCGGGACCTGGATCGACTCGGGCTCGAAGCCCTTCTTCGTCACCGCGATCTCGATCCGCTTCGGTGCGGCCTTGGGATCGGCGTGAGCAGCCGTGACAAGGGCGCAGACCAAGACCAACGTCTTCATGTCCTCCACGTATAGACCAAGTCGGGCGTGTCGTCAGGCGATCTGATCCGCCGGGCCACGAGATTGCAGGCGGTTAGCTGCACTCAGGCGGTTTTTCATCGGTCGGGTCGATCGGCGAGGTCCTCGATCGTCGCTAGAATCACAGGAGCTCGACCCATGAAGTTCATGATGATCGTCAAAGCGAACAAGCAGTCCGAGGCCGGCGTGATGCCCAGCGACACGGAGCTCGCGAGGATGGCAAAGTACAACGAGACGTTGGTCAGGGCCGGCGTGATGCTCGACGGCACCGGGCTTCATCCGACGTCGCGTGGGTGGAAAGTCCAGTTCGAGGGCGCGTCTCGGCGCGAGATCGTCGATGGCCCGTTCAGCGAGGCGAAGGAGTGCATCGCCGGCTACTGGGTGATCCAGACCAAGACCCGCGAGGAAGCGATCGAGTGGTCGAAACAGATCCCGTTCGAGGAGGGTGAGGTCGAAGTGCGCCAGCTGTTCGAGCTCGACGAGTTCGCGCCCGGCCCGGGCCTCGAGGAGCACAAGCGGCTCGAGCGAGAACTGGCCGCGCAGAAGCCCTGAGCCGGTCCGGCGTGGTGTAGTTCCACGCGTGACTTCGAAGGTCGAGGACGCGATCGCGGCCGTCTCGCGAATCGAGTCCGCGCGGCTCGAGCGAGAACTGGCCGCGCAGAAGCCCTGAGCCGGTAGGCCGTCCGCGAGTTCGAGCGCGCGGCGGAGATGACGCAGAACGTGCGCGAGCGCGACGTGCGGCTCGCGCGTGCGGCGACCAGCCGTGCTGCTAGGTCTTCTTGAGGTTCGAGATCGTCACCCGGCGCTTACCGGAAGGGGTCAGCGGGATCGAGCTGACCTCCGAGATCTTGATGCGCATCGCACGGCCGGTGTGGGTGGCGATCTTGTCGGTGATGAACCTGCGCTCGTCCTCGGTCAGGGGGCGGTCGGCGACGATCTTCATCTCGAGCTCGTCGATCACGTCCTGGACGACCTGGTACTGGCGAACGTAGGCGAGGCCCAGCATCACGTAGACGAAGAACTCGCCGAGGATGTGCCTGCCATCCGGCGTCAGGATGACGTCGAGGACGCGGCCATCGACGGACTCGAGGAGTGGGAGCCCGCGCCCGCACGCGCAGCGACGGGTGCCGTACGTGGCTGCATCGCCGTTGAGGTAGCGCACGAACGGCATCGCGTAGTTGTGGAAGTCGGTCACACAGACATCGCCGCTGGTCTCGACGACCGGCAGGCCGTTGCGGTCGACCGTCTCGCACACCAGGTGGTCTGCGTTGACATGCAGGCCGCGCCGCTCGCCGCACTCGCTCGCGAGCAACATGAACTCGCGGCACCCGTAGGTGTTGAACACGGGGGCCTGGAAGGCGCGCTCGATGATCTGACGGTCGATCTCGTGGAGCGCCTCCGCTCCAGACAGGATCCCGCGGGGCCGGTGGACGGTCGCACCGTGCGCGGTGATCCACTTCGCCACCAGCAGCAGGGGCGCGACGTACCCGACGACGATCTCCGGCTCGAACCGATTCAAGCTCGCGACGTAGTCGCCGAGGTTGCTGTCCGTCATCGTGAAGCTGTCGAGGAACTGCCGATTGAACGCGGCGTGATAGAGCCGGTCCTTCATGCCGCGGAGGCCCGGGCCTGGCGCGCCCACGCCCCAGAGGTACGCGGTGCGACGGCCGAGCTCGGCGTGCCCCCAGCGATACCCCCGCCACATCACCGCGGTGCGCCGCGCGTAGCTCTCGTCGGAGTACTCGAAGCGCATCGGATCGCCGGTGGACCCACCGGTGGTCTTCATCAAGGCGCGCCCCGTGAAGTTGCGTGCGCGCATCTCGTCGTAGTTCTCGCTGAACGCGCGCTTGTCGATCGTCGGGTAGCTCGCGAGGTCAGAGAGCGTGGAGAGTGGTCGCGGTGACAGCCCGGCAGCCCGCCAGTGGCGCTCGTAGAACGGCACGTACTCCCAGCAGGTCGCGAGCAGCGCGTTGAGCTTGGCGAGCTGGAGCGCCTCGAGCCGCGCTGGTTCCAGCCACTGCGAGCGCTCGTACTGCGTGAGGAAGCCGTCGGTGTTGCGCCGCTTGATCACCCGCTCGTAGAACGGGAACAGCAGCCGCCGAAACAAGTCCTCGTACATGGTCAGTCTTCGGGGCAGTTCTCTCACACCCCCGGGCTACGGCGAGAACTTGATCGGGTACGTCACGGTCACCTCACCGCGCTCGGTCATCGGTGGGAGCTCGATCGACAGCAGGGTCTGCTGGAAGCACTCGACCAGCTCGGCGTCCTGCGTGAGGTTGTCGTCGCCCGTGATCTCCGCTGACTGGATCAGCGTGCCGACCTCCGGCTCGCCGGTGAACAGCAGGCTGATCGTGATGCCGCCGTCCTGCTTGGTCAGGCGCGGGAGGGCGGCGTCGTAGCATTCTGCGAGCAGCGGGACCAGCTCGCGGACCGCCTTGCGGACGTCGGTCGCCGCCAGCTTGCCCGGCAGGGGCGGCAGGGCCGGCAGGGCCGGTGGGGGCGTCGGCGACGAGGAGCCCCTCACGCGCGCACTGCGCATCCGTTCGAGCAGCGCAGCGCGGGTCGGCTTGTCGATCCGGCGCAGCTTGTCACTCGCGGTGGTGGTGGTGGTGGTGGTGGACGATCCTGCGGCGGCGGCGCTGCCACTCGCGACCGGCTCGCTCGTCGCCTCGTAGCGTAGCTCGCGGCGATTCCACAGGAACACGCTGACCAGGGCGAGCGCGACCACGGCGAGCATCACGATCGTGCGGGCCTTCTGCGTCATCGCTGGCGGCATCGTAATGTATCGTCCGGCCGTGTTGAACCTCCGCCTGCTTCTCGCTGCTGCGCTGATCGCCTGCAGCGGCACTCCGAAGTCCGCGCCGCTGCCGGTCGATCCACCAAAGCCGCTCGAGGGCGGCGACACCGCCCCGAAGCCGCCGGCCGCGTACGATCTGGCCAAGCAGGAGGTCGCGCGCCTCAGGGCGATCGCGGATGCCGACGTGCTGCTGAAGCCGTGGACGGGCAACTTCGGGGGCGTGCCTCCGTGGGACAAGCTCGACGTCAAGCTCGTCGGCAAGGCGTACGAGACCGGGCTCGCGCTGCTGCTGGCCGAGGTCGCGGTGATCGCCGAGAACCCCGAGCCCGCGACGTTCGAGAACACGATCGTGCCACTCGAGGATGTGGGCCGGCACCAGGATCGGGTCGAGCTGCTGTTCGCGGTGATGTCGGGCAACCTGTCGACCGACGAGGTCCAGGCCGTCGACAAGGAGTGGTCGCCCAAGACCGCCGCCGCGTACGACAAGATCACGTTCAACAGCAAGCTGTTCGCGCGCGTCTCGGACCTCTACGCGAAGCGCGAGTCGTCGCACCTGAACCACGACCAGAAGCGCGTCGTGAAGCTGCGCTACGAGCGCTCGGTGCGTGCGGGCGCGAAGATGTCGGAGGCCGAAAAGGCGAAGGTCGGCAAGATCAACGAAGAGCTCGCCGGGCTGTTCGCCGACTTCAGCAAGAAGGTGCTCGCCGACGAGAACAGCTGGATCGTGATCGAGAAGGCCAGCGAGCTCGGCGGCCTGTCGGACGGGCTCAGGAAGAACTACAAGGCCGCCGCCGACGAGCGCAAGCTGACCGGCTGGGCGGTCATCAACACGCGCTCGAGCGTCGATCCGTTTCTCGCGAGCTCCTCGAACCGCGCGCTGCGCGAGAAGGTCTGGAAGGCGTTCAAGAACCGCGGCGACAACGGTGGTGGTAATGACACCAACGCGCTGATCGCGAAGATCGTCAAGCTCCGCGCCGATCGGGCGAAGCTCCTCGGCTACGCGACGCACGCGCACTACCGGATGGCCGACACGATGGCCAAGGAGCCGCAGAAGGCGACGGAGCTGATGCTCTCGGTGTGGCCGGCGGCGGTCGCGCGCGTCAAGGAAGAAGTCGCGGACATGGAGAAGCTGGCGAAGCGCGATGGCGTCAAGCTTCCGTTCGAGCCGTGGGATTACCTGTATTACGCGGAGAAAGTCCGCAAGCAGAAGTACGCGCTCGATCAGGAAGCGATCAAGCCGTACTTCGAGCTCGACAACATGATCAACGCGTCGTTCTTCATGGCCGAGCAGCTGTACGGCCTGACGTTCACCGAGATCACGGGGCAGGTGCCTCACTTCATCGCCGACGGTCGCGTCTGGGAAGTGAAGAACAAGGCGGACGGCGCGCACGTCGGCCTGTTCTACGGTGACTACTTCGCGCGCAAGGGCAAGCGCTCCGGCGCCTGGGCCCTCGGCTATCGCAGCCACGAGGACTTCCTCGGCAAGGAGATCAAGCCGATCACGTCGAACAACAACAACTTCGTGCGCGGTGCGGCGGGCGAGCCGATCCTGATCTCGGTCGACGACGCCGAGACGCTGTTCCACGAGTTCGGCCACGCGCTGCACGGACTGCTCTCGTCGGTGAAGTACCCGTCGCTGCAGGGCACGCCCCGCGACTTCGTCGAGTACCCGTCGCAGGTCCACGAGATGTGGGTGCTGACGCGGCCGATCCTCGACAAGTACGCGCTGCACTACAAGACCGGCAAGCCGATGCCGCAGGCGCTGCTCGACAAGATCGAGGCGTCGGGCAAGTTCAACAGCGGCTACACCACGGTCGAGTATCTGTCGTCGGCGATCGTCGACATGGCGCTCCACATGTTGCCGGAGGGAACCGTCGACGCCGATGCGTTCGAGCGCGACACGCTCGCCAAGCTCGGCGCACCGAAGGAAGTGGCGATGCGCCACCGGCTACCGCAGTTCAACCACCTGTTCACCAGCGACTCGTACTCGGCCGGCTACTACTCGTACCTGTGGTCCGAGGTGATGGATGCCGACACGCGCGAGGCGTTCGCCGAGGCGAAGAACGTGTTCGATCCGAAGGTCGCCGCCGCGATGCGGAAGTTCATCCTGTCGCCCGGTAACTCGACGGATCGCGCCGAGGCGTACCGCGAGTTCCGCGGTCGCGACGCCGACGTCAAGGCGCTGTTCAAGGTCCGCGGCTTCCCGCTGCCGAAGTAGAAGCGTCACGGGACACCCGACGGCTGAACCCGATGCGAACGTGAGCGTGTGCTGTTGCGGGCGGTCGCGGGCCGCCTCGTCGGGATAGCGCTTGCCTAGCGAACCCCATCCGCGGGTTGCGCAGCGTCGCGGTCCTCTCGATGTGTCGTGCGCGATGACCCTGCGAGTGATCAGGCTATTCCTTGGCGAAGGTTGGCGAATCTCGGCGGGTTGGCGACCCTCCGGCCGCGCATCCCAAGACGCGAGTCGCGAACACCACCCGACGTCGTGCAACCTGCGCACGTCCTTCACGCACCCTGATCGTCACCCGCGTTCGGCACGCCACGGATGCCGCGACGGCGGATCAGTTCTCGACAATCACGCGCTTGAGCTTGCCGGCATGCGACAGCGGGATGTCCCGCACGAGCTCGATCTCGAGCGGGATGCCGGGCATGTGCTTGCCGACGTAGTCGCGGATCAGCGCCTCGGCGCTCGGGTCGAGCTTGTCGGCCACGGGCACGACACGCAGGAGCAACCGGCGGTCACGGCGCTGCACCACCTGGAACTGCTTGGTGTGCTTCGTCATGTTGAGGAACAGGATGTTGAACAGGATGCCCTCGACGGGATTGCCGTCGAGGTCGCGCATCGTCTCGGTGACGCGCCCGTCGACCGGGCCGAAGCGGCGCAGCGTGCGGCCGCAGGGACACGGGGTGGGGGCGCGCTCGACCGCGAGATCGCCGGTCAGGTAGCGAATGAACGGGCAGGCGAGGTTGTGCAGATCGGTGACCGCGACCTCGCCCTGCTCGCCGGGCTTCGCGGCTCGCCACCCGCCGTTGTCGGGGATCAGGATCTCGACGATCAGGTTCTCGGCCTGCTCGTGGAGCCCGTCGTGCGCCTCGCACTCCGAGCCCATCAACATGAACTCGCGGCAGCCGTAGGTCTCGAAGATGTCCGGACCGAACGCCCTCGCGATGTCCTCGCGATCGTGCGGCCACAGCCGCTCGGCGCCGTAGATCACCGGCGTGTCTTTCCAGGCGCGCAGCCCCTCGGCGTTGACGAACCGCGCGAGATCCGCGATCGCCTGCGCGTAGCCGGTGATCGCCACGGGGCGCTCGCGGATGATCAGGTGGGTCATCTCGAGGAGCTTCTCCTTCGAGCGCACCATGCAGTTCGCGTAGATGTCGCGGCGCAGCTTGTGATCGATCGCGAGCTTCGCGCGCTTGAACCGGGTGGGCGCGACCGCGGGGACGCCCCACAGGATCAGCGCCTTGTCGCCCATCTGGTAGTGACCCCAGCCGTAGCCGCGCCACTTGGTGGCTTCGCGCCAGTGCCGGGACTCCTCGGAGAACCGGACCTCGAGGGGCTGGCCGGTGGAGCCGCTGGTGGTCTTGCTGACCGCGACCGCGGGCCACGCGGCCGTGCGGGCGTCGACCGTGCTCTGCGCGACGGCGCGGGGGAGCACGGGGAGCCTGCGGAGATCGTCCAGCGACTGCAGTTGATCGTGAGGAAAGCCCGCCTCGCCGAAGGCGCGCCGGTAGTGCGTGGTCTGGAGGTATGCGTGACGGACGAGCCGACGCAGGTAGCCCGTGCGGATCGCGGTGATCTCGTCGAGGCTCGCTCGCTCGGTGCGGCGCAACGACGCGAGGAGATCAAACGTCGGGCGACCTCGCAGCCGTTCCCAGGCCGGGTACAACACCGTCTTCAGCGCGAGGCCGTACGGATCGATGGCCAAGGTGGCATCGTAACAGGTAGCTTTCGCGGATGGGCAGCAACGATGACGCGACGCCCGCGATCGTGATGATCGTGCATGGTGTGGCGCCGCCGCTGCTGCTCCCCGCGAACGCCGACCTCGGACGGGTGGTCAAGGTGGAGGGAGCGACCCACGCGATCACGGACGAGCGGATGTCCAGAGATCACGCGACGGTGCGCTGGGAGCAGGGCACCTGGACGATCCGCGATCTCGACTCGAGCAACGGGACGTACGTCAATGCGGAGCGAGTGCACGGCGAGGTCAAGCGGCGCGGCGAGGTCGTGCTCCGACTCGGCCACACGATCTTCGTGCTGGTGGCCGATGGCCGAGGCCATCCCAACAACTCGGAGGGCTCGACCGTGGTCGGTCCGGAGCTCGCGCGGGTCTACGATCGGATCCGGCAACTCGCGCAGCAGGGTGGGTTGTTGATGGTGCAGGGTGGCGCCGGCAGCGGCAAACAGTGCGCGGCGCGCGTCTATCACGCGGCGAGTCCACGCTCGGGACCGTTCCACACCGTGTCGTGCCACGGGCTCCAGGGCGTCGCGGATCGGTTGATCTTCGGTGGCAAGAAGGGCGTCGTCGAGAGGATCGGCCACCTCCAGATGGCGCACGGCGGGACGCTCTATCTCGCGGGGATCGGCGACCTCGATCCCGCGGCGCAGGGAAGCCTGGTCAAGCTCCTCGCCCAGCGCGACGCGGGCGTCCTCGACACCAACATCGTCTGTTCGGGCTACGACCTGTGCCTCGCGGTCGCCGACACCAGCGTCCGCGCGGATCTCGCGGAGCGGCTGTCAGAGGTCGCCGTGGTGCTGCCGCCGCTGCGCTCGCGACGCGTCGATCTGATCCGGTTGATCCAGCTCGAGACCACGGAGGTCGGGCGCGCGCGGGGCGTCACGCTCCAGCTCCACCCGCAGTTGATCGAGACCTGCGCCATCCGTCCGTGGCCGGGCAACGTGCGCGAGCTCCGCGACGCGGTGAGGGCTGCCGCGTCGCGCGCGATCGAGGATCACCGCACTTTGGTGAGGCCCGAGGATCTGCTCGACACCGCCGGCCTCCCTCCGGGCGCGAGCAGCGCGGAGACCGCCGTCGAGCGCAAGAGCGGCGGATCGCTCGAGCACACCCCGGCGTCGCTGGCGACGACCCTTCAGCGTGCGGGTGGCCAGCTCGCCGTCGCGGCCCGCATGCTCAACCTCCATCGCACGCAGCTCGCGAAGCTCCTCGAGGACGCCGCGATCCCGTACGACGGCTTCGCTCACGACGACTGAGGAGCCGCGCCGGCCGCGGCAGCCTTCTCGCGCAGCGCCTCGAGCTTCCGGTGCATCCGCGCGAGCGACAACCGGTTGACGGTGTGCATCGCGAGCATCGCGCCGAGACCGAGGATCGCGACCGAGATGCTGCGTGCGCGATTGAGCATCGTGATCACGACGCCGTAGGCACCGGTCGCACCGACCAGATCGAACAGTGCGTAGTTGCCGCCATCGGCGATCCCGAGCCCCATCGGCACGATCTGCGAGGTCCACTGGATCAGCACGCCGACGGAGAGGATGCCGATGACGAGCACGGGGCTGATGTCGACCCCCGCCGTGGCGACCAGCGTCAGCGTGGCAGTCCACTGCACGAGCTTCGAGAGCCCGACCCACAGGATGCCCTTCCACGTGCCGTGACTGCGGTGGGTCTGCAGCTCGCGGATGTGCCGATCGACTTGCTCGACCCGGAGCTTCCACGTGTCGGCGCGCTGCTCGGAGATCAGCCGGGTCCTGCGAATGGTCGCGACGAGGGTGCTGAGAGCGCCGCGCTGCACCAGCACGCCGAGGGCGATGACCAGCGGGATCAGCACCGCGAAGGCGATCGCGATCGGGACCTTGAGCGAGTGCGGAAGATCGACCAGCAGGAACATGATCGGCGTACCGAGCACGATGACGATCACCGAGAGATAGAACTGGCCGAGGTTGAGCAGCACGAGCGACGACAGCACGCGATCCTTCGGGGCATGACTGACCAGCATCGCCAGCTTGGTCGGCTCGCCGAGCGCACCGGTGGGAGTCAGCACGTTGATCGCGCGACCACTGGCCTGGGCGCCGAGGACACGTGCGTACGAGACCATCCCGGCCTCGGGACGCATGAAGGTCTGCAGCGCAGCGGCGTCGCAGCACAGCGCGGCGAGATCGAGCGCGAGGATCAGGAAGAACCAGCCACCGACGTTCTCGATCGAATCGGTCAGGTACGAGATGCCGACGCTGTGGAGCATCCACGCGAGGCCGATCCCCCCGAGCACCATCACGCCCAGGTTGAAGAGGTGGCTGGTGAGGTGTCGTGCCGGCCGCTCGGGCGGGTCGCTAACGGGCGGTTGAGGAGAGGTCACGAGCGGCGGTTCCGCACACTTCGCACCAGATCCACGAGGCGATCTTCGAGGCTGAATCTCCAGCGCGGGCGCTGCACTTTGCACCACACCAACTGCCCGTTTCCCGTAGACAAACTGTCCTTGTAGCGGTGATCGCCCGCGAGGAAATCATAGACCCCCAGCCCGGTGGCCGCACCGTGCTCGATCGCCGCGGTGTGACACACGTACCCGGGCTTGTCGCGCGAGTCGGCCGAGGGACGGAACCCGGTCTGGTACTGCAGCACCCGACCTCGCCACACGAAGTTGTAGAGGCATCCGTGCGTCACTGCGCCGGAGCGCACGCGCAGCAACTGGATCTCGCCGGTGGGGAACCGCGTCGCGATCAGGCGGCGATGGAACCGATCGATCCACGGATCCGTGAAGGCGCCGGGCTGACCGCGCTCGCGCCAGCCTGCGGTGTGGAGCGCCCGTAGCTCCTCGTAGATCTCGATCGCCTCGCCGGCATCGCGTGCGACGTCGAGCGTCACGGGGCCCGCGGTCTTCTGCGCCCGCTTGACCTGGGTGCGCGTGTTGCTGGAGAGCAGCGAGAGGTAGCCCTTCGCGCGCACGGCCTCGAGGTCGACGAAGTAGACCGGCGATCTGCGCTCGAACGAGAGCCGGTAGCGGCCATCGAGCGTGTCGAGGCCACCGAAGGAGGTCTCGCGCACGCCGGGTAGCACGAGCTCGTCCCATGCCGTGGTGCTGCACAGCTGATCGAGCAGCGAGCGCAACGGCGGCTCGGTGCCGGTGAAGCCGTTGTATTCGATCACCAGCTCGTCGAACCGCAGGAGGCCCGTGCTGTTGAGGTTCAGCGCGCGGATCGGAACCACGCCCCGGCGCACCGCGCGGAGCTCGCCGAGACAGCCCGCCCCGACGATGCCGCCACGCTCTCGGACGACCAGCATCTGAACGCGGCGATCCGACGGCAGGCACGCGAGCCAGGTCCCGATCCAGCCCCAGCTCGTGAAGAACGACGGTGCTTCGAGCTCGGCCCAGATCGCGGCGGCGCGCGACGAGTACGGATCGACCAGCGAGAGCTCCACGGGCTAGAAGTTCGGCTTCTCTTTGCGGTACTTGCCGATGATCGTCTGGAGATATTCGGCGAGCGCGAGGACCTCTTCGTCGGCGGTCGTGCGCGACACAAAAATCGTCGTCATCTCGTGGCCCTCGTCGCCGCCGGGCTCGCGCATGCGCAACATCACGTAGCCCTCGTCCTCGTCCTTCTTGCCCTGCTTGCGGCCTTCCATGCCCAGCGCGTCGATCAGCTTCCAGACCTTGACGGTCTCCTTGTTCGACAGCTGGATGGTGCCGAGGTCCTCGGACTTGTCCTCGTTGCCGTAGCCGACGGACATCGACGTGTCACGAATGCGGACGTTCCAGTCGTCGCCCTCGGGCTTGTTCGAGACGAACTCGAAGCTGCGACCGTTGGTCTCGCCGCGATCGGCGCCCTCGGCCTCCCGGGTGTTCTGGGCGTAGTTGCCACCGCAGGCAGCCAGCGCGATCATGATCCACAACAGTTGCCGCACGGCAGGAGATCCTAGCACCTTCATCCCTCGATGCTCAGGTTCGCGGGTCGGCCGCTCGATGCCACCACCACGCTGCGCGACGGGACCCACCGTGCGGCCACGCTCGAGGAGACGTGGGCGCGGTTCTCACCCGCAGCGAAGCGCGCGGGGATCACGCGGATCGCCGAGCTCACCGGGCTCGACACGCTCGGCATCCCGGTGTTCGCCGCGATCCGGCCACTCGGGCGCTCGCTGTCGACGCAGCAGGGTAAGGGCATCACGCCGCTGGCGGCGAAGGTCAGCGCGCTGATGGAGAGCCTCGAGACCTGGACCGCCGAGCACGTCGAGCGGCCGGTGATCCGCGGCTCGTACAAGCAGCTGCGTGCGAGGGCGGTCGATGTTCGAGCGTTGCCGAGGCCCCGCAAGCGCCTCGATCTCGATGCGCGGTGGCGATGGGTCGAGGGCCGCGATCTGGCGACCGACACGCCGCTGCTCGTGCCGTTCGAGTCGGTGACGCTCGACACCGTGTTCACGAAGCCGCCCGTGTTCGACATCTCGTCGAACGGGCTCGCGTCGGGCAACGTGCTCGCGGAGGCGATCCTGCACGGCCTCTGCGAGGTGCTCGAGCGCGACGCCGAGGCGGGGTGGAGACGGACGGGGAGCGATCGCCGGTTGGTCCTCGATACGATCGCGAGCCCGGTGTGTCGCGGCATGATCGATCGGATCGTCGCGAGCGGGGCGCGCGTCTTCGTCTGGGAGCTCGGGGCCGAGGAGGTCTGCGCGATCGGCTGCGCGATCGTCGAGGATCCACGCGAGCCGTCGTGGCGAGAGTTAGGGTGCTATCAAGGCTTCGGGGCGCACCTGCTCCCCGAGGTCGCGATCGCGCGGGCACTCACCGAGGCGGCGCAGACGCGGCTGACGTACATCGCCGGCGCGCGCGACGACTTCTTCCCGGAGGACTACGCGCAGGCGACGAACCCCGACGTGCTGCGCGAGCTGTGGGAGCGGCTCGCGGCACCGTGCGACGAGCCCGTGCTGTTCGACGAGCTGCCGCGGTTCGAGAGCGCCAGCCTGGGCGAGGGCCTCGCGGAGCTGGTCGCGCGCGTCGACAGCCAGATCGTCGTCGTCGATCTGACGCATTCGACGCTGCGCGTGCCGGTGGTCAAGGTGCTGGTGCCCGGCCGCGCCACGGATCTCGAGGCGCTGGGATGACCATCGTCTTCGTCGGACCGTCGCTCCCCGCTGCGGAGGTGCGGGCGTTGTTGCCGGGAGCGGTGATCGCACCACCCGTCGCGTTCGGGGACGTGCTGCGCCTCGCGCAGGCGCGCAGCCGGCCGCCGCGGATCGCGATCATCGACGGCTACTTCGAGCGGATGGCGGCGGTCTGGCACAAGGAGATCGTGTTCGCGCTCGAGCGCGGCATCGAGGTGTGGGGCGCGGCGAGCATGGGCGCGCTGCGGGCGGCGGAGCTCTCGACCGTCGGGATGATCGGCGTCGGCACGATCTATCGAGCCTTCGCGCGCGGCGAGCTTTACGCGGATGACGAGGTCGCGGTCGCACACCTGCCGGCCGAGCACGGCTATCGCGTGGTCAGCGACGCGCTGGTCAACCTGCGCGAGGGCATCGCGAAGGCGCCCGGGCTGACGGCAGCGACGAGAGCGATGCTGATCGAGCTCGCGCGGGCGAGGTTCTATCGCGAGCGCACGTGGGCGACGCTGATCGCGGACGGGCGTGCCGCGGGGCTGCCGAGCGAGCAGCTCGACCGGCTCGCGGCGTGGCCGAAGCCGGATCGCAAGGCCGCCGACGCGCGGTTGCTGATGCGCCGGCTCGCGCGGACAAAGCCGACGCGACCCGCGCTGATCAGGACCCCCCGCACGTGGGCGTTCGGCAGGCTCGTAGACATCGCCGGCCGCTGAGACGCGATATCGTCTCCGAGACGTGGGCGACCGGTGACGCAGTTCGACCACCCACGCTTCGACGTGCGCGGGACGCTCGGATCGGGCGGTGCCGGCATCGTCTATCGCGTGTTCGATCGCGAGCTGGGTCGCGAGGTCGCGCTCAAGCTGCTGCGCAAGGCATCGGGGCGAGACCTCTATCGCTTCAAGCGCGAGTTCCGGACGCTCGCCGACATCGTCCATCCCAACCTGGTCGCGCTGCACGAGCTCCACGCCACCGCGGACAACGACTGGTACATCACGATGGAGCTCGTCGAGGGCGTGTCGTTCATCGACTGGATCCGGCCCGGGGAGGGGCGCGGGCCGTCGCGGACGCGCGTCGAGATTCACGAGGGGGTGCTCGACGAGCAACGGCTGCGCGACAGCCTGCTCCAGCTCGCCGACGCGCTGCACGCGCTGCACGTCGCCGGGAAGCTGCATCGCGATCTCAAGCCCTCCAACGTGATGGTCACCCCGGAGGGCCGGCTGGTGCTGCTCGACTTCGGGTTGATCCTCGCCGTCACCGAGGTCGGGCGAGAGGGGCTCGCCGTCGGCACGCCGGTGTACATGTCGCCCGAGCAGGCCTCCGATCAGGTGCTCGGACCGGCGAGTGATTGGTACGGCGTCGGCGCGATGCTGTACGAGGCGCTGACCGGGCGGCGGCCGTTCGAGGGCGACTCCGAGCAAGTGATGACGCGCAAGCAGCGCGAGCTGCCTCGGTCGCCGACGGACGTCAACCCCGACGCGCCCGCGGATCTCGCGGCGCTCGCGATCCAGCTCCTCGCACCGCGCGTCCCGGTGCGCGCGACGGCGGGCGCGGTGTTCGATGCCCTGGGAAGCGCACCCTCCGCGTCGGCGCTCGCGAATGCGAAGGCGCCGCCGATGGAGATGATCGGTCGCGACCACGAGCTCGCGGCGCTCGAGCGTGCCCTCGCGGACGCCGAGCGCAGCGGGACCGCGGTGCTGGTGCGCGGCAAGAGCGGCATCGGCAAGAGCCTCCTCGTCCGCACGTTCCTCGAGCGGCAGGGCGAGGCCGTGTTCGTGATCGCGGGGCGCTGCTTCGAACGCGAGGCGGTGCCGTTCAAGATGCTCGACGGTGTGGTCGATGCGCTGACCGGCGTGATCTTGACGCTGCCGTCGATCGAGGTCGCGGGCATCGTGCCACCGGAGATCGGGTCGCTGGTGCGGATGTTCCCGGTGCTGCGGCGAGTCGACCAGCTCTCGGAGCTGGTCGGCACGACGCACGTCGTCCCGGTCGATCCACAGGAGCTGCGGCGGCGCGGGTTCCGCGGGCTCGCCACGCTGTTCGGCAGGCTCGCGCAGCTGCGACCGCTGATCCTCGTCGTCGACGATGCGCACTGGGGCGATGCCGATAGCGCCACGTTCCTCGCGCAGCTGGTGCACGAGCCGCAGAAGCGCATGCTCGTGATCGCCGCGCATCGCCCCGAGGATTATCTCGGCGTGATCGCGACGCTGCGCCGCCCACCTGGAGGGACGGCGAGGCCGGGCGATCTACGCGAGCTCGAGATCGAGGCGCTGGATGACGACGCGGCGAAGCGGCTCGTCACGCAGCTCGCCGGCGATCACCAGGAGCGGGCCGCGATCGCGCTCGCCGCGGCGGCCGGCAATCCGCTCGTGCTGTCGGAGATGGCGCGCGCCCCGGCGCTGTCCCCGGGTATGCGGATCGAAGATCTGGTGCGCGAACGTGCGACGCGCCTGCCCCTCGATGCGCAGGCGCTGCTCGCGATCACCAGCGTCGCGGCGCGGCCGCTCTCGGTGGAGATCGCCGCACATGCCGCGGGGGTGGTCGGTGGGCTCGAGGCCGCGAGCATCCTGTCCGTCGAGCGGCTCGCGACGCTCCATCAGGTGGATGGCGTGATGATCCTGCATCCCGCGCACGACTACGTGCGCACGAGCGTGCTGGGGCTGCTCGATGTCGAGTCCAAGGCGAGCTTCCACGAGGCGATCGCGCGCGCGTTCGAGGCGGTGCAGGGCGTGGCCGTCGACTCCCTCGCCGTCGTCGAGCACTGGCTGTCCGCGGGGCATCCGGCGAACGCGGCGCACCACGCGGTCGACGCCGCGGGCCGCGCCGAGGAGCTGATGGCATTTCGGCGCGCCGCCGAGCTCTACGAGATCGCGCTGACGTTCGGACCGTGGGACACGGCGGGCCGTCGCGATCTGCTGCGTCGCAAGGCGCACGCGCTCGCCTGTGTCGGAGCTCTCGACGAGGCCGCGGAGATCTACGGTCACGCCGCGCAGTTGTTGCCGGATGCCGAGGCGATCGACCTGGAGCGCCTGCGGGTCGAGGCGCTGCTGCGCCGCGGTCGGCTCGGTGAGGGGTTGCCGGCGGCGGAGCACTTGCTCGGCCAGATCGGGATCCGCGCACCGCTCGGAGCTCGTGCGTCGCGCACGCGGCTCGCGACCCAGTGGCTCGCGGCCAAGTTGCGCGGCCTCGACTACACCGAGCGCGAGGCCGCCGATATCGCGCCGGCCAAGCTGCTCGCGATCGACGTGCTCTATTCGGTCGCGAGCGGGCTCGCGTTTGCCGATCCGACGCTCGGGCGCGTGGTGCAGGGCGAGCTGATGCGGGCCTCGCTCGAGGCCGGCGAGCCGGTGCGCGTCTGTCTCGCGCTCGCGCAGGAGGTCTGCTACGCGGCGGCCGGTGGCAGTCGCAACCGCACGGCCGTCGAAGCCGTCGGGGCTCGGCTGCGTTCGATCGCCAGCCGGATCGGGCGTCCGGAGGTGATCGGGTTCGCCGATGCCGCGGTTGGCATCGCCGCGCACATGGGTGGGCGCTGGCGCGATGCGCGGACGTCGCTCGAGGCCGGGCTCGCCGCGCTCCGCGATCACGGCGCGAGCGTGCGCTGGGAGATCGACATCGCCGACACGTTCTGGCTGGCGACCCTGTGCTACCTCGGCGAGTGGCGCGAGATGGCGCGGCTCACCGACAAGCTGCTCCGCGATGCGATCGAGCGCTCCGATGTCGTCGCGCAATGCAACCTGCGCATGGGGCGCTGCAACTTCGCGTGGCTGGTGACCAATCGTCCCGAGCTCGCGCGCGAGCAGCTCGCGATCGCCGAGCACGCCCTGCGCGATGACAGCTTCCGGCTGCAGGACGTGTCCCTGATGATCGCGGCCGCGAACATCGATCTCTACATCGGCGATCCGGAGGCGGCGTTCTCGCGGATCGACGCGGCGTGGGGGCAGCTCGAACAGATCGGTTGCCTTCGCCTGCAACAGCCGCGCATCGAGCTCGCACTCCTCCGCGCCCGCGTGCTCCTCGCGCTCGGCGGCGTCGACCGGCGGCGAGAAGCGCGGATCCACGCCGAGCTGATGATCAAGGAAGGTGCGCCCTGGTCGACAGGTCTCGGCCACCTGATCCGCGCCTCGGTCCACGCCTTCGCCGGTGGCACCGAGGCCGCGCGCGCCGAGTTGCTCGCCGGGGAGGGGCACCTGATGGCTGCCGGGATGCTCGGCTATCTACAGCTCGCGCGACTGCGTCGCGGCACGCTCGAAGGCGGCACGATCGGCAACGCGCGAAGTGCGACCGCGCGCGAGGTGTTGGCAGGGCTGGGCGCGGTCGACACCGAGGCCATGGTTCGACATCTGTTGCCGTGGCCCTGACCTTCTGTAACCCTCCGCGAAGTCCGCTAGTTCCGCCGGCAGAGTGACTGCGCCCGGGAGTTTGGGGTAGGTTCAGCCGATCCAGAAGCGCTGGATCGACGTACAGCATGAGCCGGCCGCTGCCGGGATGAGGGACTAGTGTCAGACATCGCTCAACATCTCGCCGTTTCGCACAAGGTCGAGTTCGAAGACCTCGATTGGGAGACCGCGAAGAAGATCGGCCTGACTCAACAAGAGGTCGACTCGCTCCTGTACTTCGCCGACATCGAGAGCCAGACGGTCCACTACTTCCTGGAGGTGTCGAAGCTCAAGGTCGCACGCGATCCCGAGCTGCTGACGTTCCTCACGATGTGGAACTACGAGGAGTACTTCCACGCGTACGCGATCACGCACGCGCTCGAGCGCTGCGGGGTCGAGGTGCCACCGGCGTCGCTGCGTGCGAGCGAGGTCCGCTCCGGGGCGCGCTTCAAGGCGAAGTTCGAAGACTTCGCGCAGGGCATGATCGCGAAGGTCGCGCCCAAGCCGTTCATCGCGCTGTGGATGTTCTGGGGCTCGCTCCAGGAGTGCCTCACCACGCAGGCCTACGAAGAGCTCGCCACCAACACCAAGAACCCGGTGCTGGCCGAGCTGTGCCGCCGGATCGCGAAGCAGGAGCGCCGGCACTTCGCGTACTACTTCGGGCAGGCCAAGAAGAAGCTCGAGGGGCAGCCGAAGACGCAGCAGTTCGTGCGCCTGATCGCGAACCAGTTCTACGCGCCCGTCGGTGGCGGCGTGAAGACCGATGCCGAAGGCGCGCAGCTCGTCGCGAAGCTGTTCCCGAAGGATCGGATCTTCGAGGTGATGAGCTACATCGAGAAGAAGATGGCGCTCCTCCCCGGCATGGAAGGGCTCGATTGCGCGAGCCGCTGGGCCGTCAAGGTCCAGCCGATGCTGCCGGCCGAGACGCGAGCGGATTCGATCCCGCAGCACCTCGCCGCCTGAGCGGGATCAGCGCAGCACGGTGAGCGTGCGCATCGTGCCGCGCGTGACGCCGAACTGCTCGTGCACCGACGCGATGCGCACGACCTGTTCCGGCGTCGCCGTGCCCGCGACCAGGCCGCGATAGCCCTCGTAGACCCGGGTGGTCTCGGCGGCGGTCTCGCGGACGAGCTCGACGCGGAACCGCTGGACGCCGCGGGCGAGCAGCTCGGGGACCAGGCTCGCCGCGCTCTGCGCCTGGGCGTTGAACACGGTGTTGCGACAGCCGACATCGACGACGACGGGATGGACGAGGCCGACGCGATCCTTGAGCGACACGGCGTGCTGCTCGCACGGGCGGCCGCAGGTCTTGAAGTCTTTGCCCGTCGACAGCAGATGGGCGTAGACGCAGTGCTCGGTGTGAAACGTCGGGATGTGGTGATGGATCGTGACCGCGACGCGACCGCGCGGCGTGTGCTCGAGCATCGCGAGGAGCTGCTCGCGATCGAGGTCGTGTGCGGCGGTCACGGTGGCGAGGCCACGGCCGAGGACCCAGCCCGCGGTGATCGAGCTGGTCACGTTGAGCGAGAAGTCGCCATGGAGGGCGGGGCCCTGATAGCGGCCGAGCTCGGTGTCGTGGCCGCGTTGCTCGGGCAGCCAGTCGTGGTGCGCGAACCACGCGAGCGAGCCCCAGTTGCGAACGAGCACCGCGTCGGGCTCGAGCTTCGCGAGGTGCGCGTCGATCTTGTCCTCGCCGGGCTTCTGCACGCGCAGGGTGGCGACGCCGACGCGGAGGCCGGCAGACTTCGCGCGTGCGACGGCCTTCGCGAGACCGACCAGCTCCATCCAGTCGAGCTCGACCTCGGGTGCCCCCGCCGCGATCACGGCATCGAGCTGGGCATCGGTGCGGCACAGCGGGACGACGATCGGCTCGCCGGCCGGTGCGTCGGCGACGCGGTGCACCTCGCGCAGGCGATCGATCACCGAGGCTTGCTCGACGACGCGATCGACCTTCGCGACCTGGCTGTCGAGCTGGGCGACCAGCTGACGGCGGAGCTCCTTGAGCTCGGAGACAGGCAGGTGGAGCCCGGTCGCGAGCCCGGTGGCGTCGAGCTCGCGCAGATGGAACGCAGTGCCGCCGAACGCGCCGAGCTTGTCGGCGACGATCTCGCGGGTCAGACCGACGCCGCGCGCGGCCTGCAGCACGGACGCGCCGGCGACCCGAGCTTCGGTGGCTGCGTGACGACCGACCCGGCGCGCGATCACCTCGAGCACGCTGCCGACGTCGCCTCGTACGGTCAGATCGATCGGGATGCGACCGAGCGTGCCCGCGTCGAGGCCGGCTCGCGCGGCTTGATCACCGACACGCGTGATCGCCGGATCGGAGTTGACCCAGACGAAGTCACCGGCGCGCACGTTGGCGAGGTTCGGGCCGGGCGTGCCGAAGCCGAGGCGCAGCCGGCCGTTCGCGAGCACCTCGACGTCGAAGATCGGGCCGCCTTCTTCGGGATCCTCCGGCGTGCTGCGATCGAACACCACCCCCATGCCGGGCTTGGGCACGAACGTCTCGGCGGTCCGCGCGCCGGACGGGACCGTCCGCGGCTCGGCGACGACGGGCGGCGCGGCGATCGCGCGGCCGCCGGTGATCGGGCGCTGCGACGGATCGCGTTCGACGACGACCGCCTCGATCTCGACGCGCACCACGCGACCGAGGGCGAGCCCGCGATGGCGCGGGAACCGGCCTTCGACGAGCGTCTGGTGGTCCGCGCCTGCCAGGAAGCCGACCGAGCTGCCTCGGCTGTAGGCGAGGTCGAGGGCGACGTCGTCGGTGGCGATCTCGATCGGGGAGCTCCAGCGATCGAGCTCGCCCGTGGCGCCGAGCGAGGCGGCGCGATAGCGCGCGACGGTGGTCGCGACGTACGCGGGCCCCTTCAAGCGGCCTTCGATCTTGAGCGACGCGACGCCGATCTCCGCGAGCGCGGGGACCGCGTCGGCCCCCGAGAGATCCTTGGGCGACAGCAGATAGGCGACGTCACCGAGCGCGCGCACGCGATCGTCGACGACGAGGTCGTACGGGAGCCGGCACGCTTGCGCGCACTGGCCGCGGTTGGCCGAGCGGCCCCCCCAGGCTTCCGACGACAGACATTGTCCGGACCACGCGACACACAGCGCGCCATGCACGAAGACCTCGAGCGGCAGCGACGTGCCGGCGGCGTACGCGCGGATCTCGTCGACCGAGAGCTCGCGCGGCACCACGACGCGCGACAGCCCGAGCGCCCGGAGCAGCTCCGCGGCGGCCGGCGACGACGCGGTCATCTGCGTCGAGCCATGGACCTCGAGCTGCGGGCAGAGCGCGCGTGCGAGCAGGGCGACCGCCGGATCCTGCACGATGATCGCATCCACCCCGGAGGCCGCGACGCGACGGATCAACTCCTCGACGATCGGCAACTCGGGCTCGAACACCAGCGTGTTGAGCGCGACGTACGCGCGGGCGTTGGCGCGGTGGACGAGCTCCGTGATCGGGGCGAGGCCGTCCGACGGAAAGTTGGCGGCACGCGCGCGGGCGTTGAAGCCGTCGTCGAGGCCGAAGTAGACCGCATCGGCACCGGCGGCGAGCGCCGCGGCCAGGGCAGGGCGATCGCCGGCGGGCGCGAGAATCTCTGGGCGGGGCATGGCGACGACGCGGATGCATACGCCACCCCGCGCGTGAGGACCAGCGTTGACTACGGTGCGCCGTCGGCGTTCGTCCCCGCGTGCGACGGGAAATATTCCGGCGGGCCCGACCGTCACCGACCCATGAAGCTCGCCCTCGGTCTCGTCTGTGTTGCCCTCGGGACCGCGGTCGCCGACACCCCGAAGGCCGCCCAGCCGTTCCTCAGCGGTGACGAGGACAGCCTGTACGTCGCGACCGGCGCGTTCGCCGGCAAGGACGCGATGGTCGTCGTCTGGTGGGACCTGATGGGCCGCGGGAGCTATCCGGCGTTCGGGCTGGTCGCCGACGCGAAGGCCAAGGGCGGTTACCGCAAGGTGAAGGTGGCGAAGCTGCCGCAGGGCGTGATCGACGGGAAGATCACGACGGCACTGGCGGCGAACCTCGACAAGGATGCTGCCGACGAGCTGGTGCTCGAGCTGCGGGTCAACCGAACCGGGCCTGGAGGTATGCACACGTACGGGACGGTCGAGTACGCGGTGCTCGACTGGAACGGCACGTCGTTCGTGCGGCTGTCCACGCTCGAAGCGAAGCTCGCGACCAAGATGAAGTCGCGGGCGGACGTGGAGGCCGATCCGCTCAGCGCGACCGACCTGCGTGCTGCGCTCGGGGTGAAGAAGTAGAGATCCCGATCGCTGGGGTTCGCGACGCGGCACATCGCGGAGTTGCGCGAGCCCCGCGGCGCCCCGATCAGAGGCGACCTTCGCGGGCAGCGTTCCATAACACGCCCGGTTGCGGATCTACTAGCAATCCTCACGCATTTGCTTCTATTCGGGGGTTGGCAGTGACAGAGGGGTTCTTTATAAAGCGCCCCTCGCCCTGCCGAAGGACCCCACAACATGATCTCCCTGATTCCATGGCTTACCGAAGGCGCAGCAGCAGCTGCGTCTGGTGCGATTGCCCGACCCCGCAGCGAAGCCGATCTGGTGCTGCCCGACCTGAAGGCGGTGACGTTCCTCGGAACGTCCGGCTGGAACATCCTCGCGATCGGAATCGGCGTCTCGCTGATCGGTCTGCTGTTCGGCCTGGTGAAGTACCAGAAGCTGAAGAACCTCCCGGTTCACAAGGCGATGCTCGAGATCAGCGAGCTGATCTACAGCACGTGCAAGACGTACCTGAAGACCCAGGCGAAGTTCATCTTCCAGCTCTGGATCCTGATCGCCACGATCATCGTCATCTACTTCGCGGCGCTCGAGAAGGTGCCCACGGGGAAGGTGGTCGCGATCGCTGCGTTCTCCGTCGTCGGCATCCTCGGGAGCTCGCTCGTCGCGTTCTTCGGCATTCGCGTCAACAACTTCGCGAACTCGCGCGCCGCGTTCGCGTCGCTGCGAGGCAAGCCGTACGGCGTCTACGCGATCCCGATCGAGGCCGGGATGTCGATCGGCACCGTGCTGATCTCGACCGAGCTGCTGCTGATGCTCGTCATCATGCTGTTCCTCCCGGCCGACTACGCCGGTCCGTGCTTCATCGGCTTCGCGGTCGGTGAGTCGCTCGGCGCTGCGGCCCTCCGGATCGCCGGCGGTATCTTCACGAAGATCGCCGACATCGGCTCCGACCTGATGAAGATCGTCTTCAACATCAAGGAAGACGATGCGCGCAATCCGGGCGTGATTGCCGACTGCACGGGCGACAACGCGGGCGACTCGGTCGGTCCGAGCGCCGACGGGTTTGAGACCTACGGCGTCACCGGCGTCGCGCTGATCACGTTCATCCTGCTCGCGGTCTCGCAGGCGCAGGTCCGCGCCGAGCTCATCGTGTGGATCTTCGTCGTCGCGGCGGTCATGATCGCGACCAGCTTGGCCAGCTACGGCATCAACTGGATGATCGATCAGGGCTCAAAGAA
>JANNBP010000484.1:0-32216 GCA_031385555.1 Deltaproteobacteria bacterium
CCCGGGTTCGGCGAGCTGTTTCGCTGGTTGTCGTTCGACGAGATCGGCACCTCGACGATCCAGAGCCGTGCGGAAGCCGCACTGTGCGGATCGACGTTCGTGTTCCTGCTGCCCGGTTCGACGGGCGGTGTGCGGACGGCCCTCGAAAAGATCCTGATCCCGCAGCTCGATCACCGCTTGAAGCCGTGCAACTTCGTGATGCTTCTCCCGCGGATCAAGAACGAGCCAACGGGCCGCGCATGACAGTGCGTAGTTAGCCGCGCCCACCGTGCGACGGCGCCCCGCGCGCGGCACCCGGCATGACCGTTGCTGTAGTTCCGGTCATCATGCGGACCAATACACTCCTGATTACTTCGATCATCGCGCTGCTCGGCGGCGTTGCCGGCGCGAACACGAAGGTCGACTTCGCCTTCGACTCGGCGGTGGTGCCGGCCGCCGCGGAGCAGTCCCTGAAGGCGCTGATCACCGAAGCGAATGCCAAGCCCGGTCAACGCATCGTGCTCGACGGTCACGCCGATCGGATCGGCGACGCCGCCTACAACGTGAACCTGTCGCTCCGTCGCGCGCTCGCGGTGCGCGAGCAGCTGATCTCGCTCGGCGTCGACAGCGAGCGCATCGTGATCTCGGCCTACGGGGAGGACAACCTCGCCGCCCGACGGGTCAGCGCACACCTGACGACCGACTCGGTGACCAGCGTGATCCAGCAGACCTTCGCGGGTCGCGGCACCTCGATCACCTGGGAAAAGCCGCTCTCGATGGCGCAGCTCGGCGAGCCGTCGACCAACTCGGTCGCCCGCCGGTAGAAACTCCCGGCTTCTCGGGGGTCTAGGGCTGGATCTGCGGTTCGGACTGACCGGGACAGATCGCGTGCGGCGACTCCCGAAATTGGTGCTGGCGCGGGCAGCGGTCGACGAGCACAATCGAGAGATGCTGCACGCAGTTCAAGCTCCCGTCTTGAAGCTGGTAGCGGTGGTCGCGGCGAGCGCCGCGGCTGTCGCCGGTTTCGGTGGATCGAAATGCCCGTCGGGTGACGTCACCCAGCACCTCGTCCTCTACGCGCCGGAGAAGCCGCACGCGATCTATCTCACCGCGTTCGAGAACGACCACGCGACGGTCGCGGTCAAGGAGGCCGGCAGCTATCGCATCACGTTCCAGACGCGCGCGACGCTGCCCGACACGTGTCGGTGGCTCGCGACCGAAGTGCTGACCCCGATCGACGACCATCGCTACGCGTACTCGTACGACGAGGAGATGCTGTCGTGTGACGCGGGTGCCGAGCCGCAGTACATCCCGACACCGCGCACCGGTGTCGTGGTCGTCGAAGACTGAGCTCGACCCGTGATAATGTCGCAGCGATGAGCTCGCTCGACCTGGTTCTTCAGCGCGCGCTGTCGACCCGGCTCAACCTTCAGATCAGCCTGTCTCAAGTGCCGATGATCGAGGAGTGGATGGATATCCACCTCGACCGCTGGCTCGAGCACAACCCGATGCCGCCCGAGATGCCGAACGGCGAGGGCGTCTCGTACCTCGCGATGGTCGGCTCCGACCTGCGCCGGATCTGGTGGGGCGCGTGGGGAGCCCCGCAGGGCTTCGTGCCGAAGATGGCGGACTACTTCAAGCTCTGCAACATCGCGAAGAGCGACGCCGCGGTGCTCGATCAGATCGGCCAGCACCTCGAGCCCGCGCTCGTCGGTTCGTGGATCGGCGTGTGGGGCGGCAAGGTCACCACGGGCTGGCACTTCATGGATCCGAAGCCGTGGGACAAGGTCGAGCAGATGTTCGGCACCCACGAGGCGAAGTACCAGATCAAGAAGCTGGTCGACGATCTCGAGGCCGAGCGCATCGAGCGGTTCTCGCAATCGATCGGTGACAACGCGTACTCCGAGCTCGAGATCTCGATCCCGGGCGAGACGGTCTCCGAGCAGGTCGACACGCTGTCGAAGAGCTTCGCGCAGATCACCGGAGCGCCCCTCGCGGCCCCGGTCGTCGAGCGGCTGAAGGGGATCTCGCTCCCCGCGTTCGCGATCGGCGTGCGGATTCGCGGCGGGGCGATCGCGCGCGTCTCCGCGCTGATCCCGGGGATCGCGATGAAGGACATCACGGCGCTGTGCAGCGACGCGAAGGTCGGGGTCGATCCGAAGCTCGAGAAGATCGTCGGCGCGCTCGGCGAGGGCATCGCGCGCGTCGAGTACGGGCGGGCGGGCGAGCACGCCGGCGTCGACATCTACCTGGAACCCGGCGAATCAGCTCCGAAGCCGCCTTCGGATGCGCAGACGTCTGCGAACTGACAAGCTGCCGCATGCCGCGCGTCGACCACCTGATCGTCAGCGACGATGCGTTGATCGCGCAGTGCGAGGTCGATCGCTATCGCGCGTCGGGCCCCGGCGGGCAGCACCGCAACAAGACCGAGAGCGCGGTGCGCTTGCGGCACAAGCTGACCGGCGTGTCGGCGATCGGCGAGGACAGTCGCTCGCAGGCCGAGAACAAGATCCACGCGGTGCGCCGGTTGCGCTCGGCGATCGCCCTCGAGATCCGCGAGCCGGTCGGGCTCGAGCCCTACGCACCCTCCTCACGCCTGGCGAAGATGATCGCCGGCGGCACCGCGCCACTCGGCGCGAAGACCCGGCTGACCGGCGAGTACTGGGCCGGGATGGCCGAGCTCCTCGATCTGCTCGTCGCCGGTGACCTCGAGATCGGCACGACCGCCCAGCGGCTCGGGATCACCACCGGGGCGATGTCGAAGCTGTTGCTCCACGACGATCACGTCGGGCGTGTGGTTAACGATCTGCGACGCGCGAAAGGGATGCGTCCGCTGC
Organism: Deltaproteobacteria bacterium; assembly: GCA_031385555.1. Taxonomy (GTDB): domain Bacteria; phylum Myxococcota_A; class Polyangia; order Haliangiales; family Haliangiaceae; genus JABFXX01. The sequence goes on from JANNBP010000484.1 coordinate 2,817, forward strand.
GATAAACTAGCGGCATGATCTCGTCACGCGATCTCACCGCCGTCATCCTCGCGGGCGGCAAGACCCAGAAAGCCGGGGCCCCCGTCGCGAGCAACCTCGAGATCGACGGCCGGAAGGTGATCGAGCGCCAGGCGCAACTCCTCAAGTCGAAGGTCTCGCGGATCGAAGTGTCGGTCTCCGCCCCGGTCACCTGGTCGCGATTCCCGGTGACGCTCGACGCGTTCGATCCGATCGGGCCGCTCGCCGGGATCGCGACGTCGCTGAAGTACGCGTCGACGGACTACATCCTGACCGTCGCCGGCAACCTCGCCTGGATCAACCCCGACGTCCTCGACCTGCTGGTCGCGCGCGCCGGCGAGCCGTTCGATGCCTGCGCGGTTCGCTTCAACTTCGCCAACCCGAACCCACTGTTCGCCATCTATCACAAGCGTTGTGCGCAACGCGCGATCGATCGGCTCGAGCGCGGCGACCACACCGCGATGGGGCTGCTCACCTCGGAGAGCCTCGCGGTGCGATGGATCGAGGACTACGAGCTGTCGGCGTTCGACCCCGAGCTCAAGACCTTTCAGGTGATCGGAGACGCGGGCGTCTCGTCGTCGGTCCCGTCGGCCGAGGCCGAGCCCGTCGCGCCTGCCACGGACGGGACCGTGTTTCCGTTCCAGGACAAGGCCGCGTATCGATCAGCGCTCGCGTTCCTGCCGCTCGCCGCTGCGCTCGCGAAGCACGTCGACAGCGAGCTCGGCGGTCAGTTGACGCGCGCCTCGCTCGCCCTGGTCGTCGCGATCGCAGACGGGGCCGTCACCTCGAAGGCCTCGGCGATCACCTGCGCCGCCTTGCTCGATGCGTTGCGGGCACTCGGCACGACCGATGCGAAGGTCTCCGAAGGCCAGGCGTTGCTCGCGCGGCTCGTCGGCGAGCTCGGGTAGCTACGCCAGCTCGCGAAAGATCTTCGGCGGGATCATCGCCTTCACGGTCATCCCGCCCGGCACCGCGCTGCCCTCGAGCCAGAACACGCCGGCCTTCTTGAGCACGAACGCTTCGCCATGGCGCGTATCACCGAACGCGAGCCACGCGACCAGCTCCGACAACCACGGCTCGTGACCGACCACCGCGGTGGTCTCGCCGAGCTCCGCGATCTGTGCGAGGAGCTCGGAGCGCGGCGGCGCACACAGCAACCCGGTCGAGATCGGCGCCTGCTTGCACAGCGGTTCCAGCATCGCCGCGGTCTGCGCCGCACGTGTCCACGGGCTCGTGAGTACACGCTCGAACTCGATCTCGAGCTTCTTCAGGCCCTTCACGACCTTCTTGAGCTGCTTCTCGCCTTCATCCGTCAGCTGCCGACTCGCGTCATCCTGGCCAGGTGCGGCGTCCTCGGCGATCGCGTGGCGGATCACGAACAGCTGCATGGCACACACGGTGGCACAGATGGGTCTCGACGGGGCAGCCGATTGACACGATCTACGACGTGTGCGACAGCGCGCGCATGGGTCACGAGCTTTGGCGACTCGGCGAGCAATACGTAGGCGCACCTCTCGATCCGGACACCTGCGATCCGGATCCGTTCGTCGAGGTGCGGCGCTGGATCGCCGCCGCGATCGCCGGCGCGATCCCGACGCCGAACGCGATGACGCTCGCGACGGTCAACGCATCCGGTCGCCCGTCGGCGCGCATCGTGCTCCTCAAGGATCTCGATGCGCGGGGCTTCACGTTCTTCACCAACTACGAGAGTCGCAAGGGCTCCGACCTCGGCGCGAACGCACACGCCGCGCTCGTGCTGTTCTGGGAGCCGATGCATCGCCAGATCCGGGTCGAGGGCACGGTCGAACAACTCACCGCTCCCGAGAGCGACGCGTACTTCACCTCGCGGCCGCGCGGCAGTCAGCTCGGCGCGATCGCCTCGCCGCAGAGCAAGCCGATCGCCACGCGTGCGCTGCTCGAAGCTGCCGTCGCGACCGTGAGTGCGTCGGTCGGTGACGGTGCACCACAGCGTCCCGCGTACTGGGGCGGCTACCGCGTGGTGCCCGATCTGATCGAGCTCTGGCAGGGGCAGCCGTCGCGGCTCCACGATCGCGTGCGCTATCGCAGGACCGCCGACGGTTGGGGCCGCGATCGCCTCGCGCCCTAAGGTTTCGCGCTGAGCTGCACCGGCACTGTCTCGCGCAGCGTTCGAGACTTGATCATGTCACTGGTCCCGGCAACGTACGCCTTGAAGCTCGACCATGACGGCACGTTCGTTTGGGCCATGTCGATGGGAGGGCCGTGCGTTCAAGTAGCTCGCCGAACGTCGACGAAATCAAGCGCGCCTCGGCTTCTCGGTCTACGTCAACTTCGCGGGCTGGGCGGCGTACTGACCTCGCGACAAGATCTCCTCACGCGACGCGGTCTCGCCGACCACATCCGCCGACAGTGGTCCCGCACGAAGTGCGGCATTCTGAGGTCTCGATCTGCTGCCAACTCGGTCGATTTACAGACGTAACTCATGTCAGGCAACGAGGGAGGAGCCGAGCCTGTCCTCGCCGAGGTCGATCGCGCGTATGTCATCGCGATCCCCTTGCTCGTCCTGACCGTCGTCACCGGGTTGCCGGCGATGGCTGGCCTGTGGGCGGTGATCGGAGCGATCTGCTTCGCACTCACGCTGACGATGGCCATCCTCGGGCGCCTCGGACATGCACCGTGGCGCGGTGTCGGGTACACGCTCGTCACGCTGGTTCCCGCCCTCGGTGCCCTGTGGTCGCTCGGGCCGATCACCGGTACCGGGGTGATGATCGGCGTCGCGGTGCTGTTCGCCGCTGCCTTCCTGCCGCGCAGGTGGCTCCCTCTGGTCGTGCTGATCGTGGCCACCGTCGTCGTGGTCCGTGCGGCAGTTGACGAGCACGCCGGAGATCGACTCGAAGTCCCCTTGTCCCTCTGGCTGAGCACCGCCTTCGCGAGTGCGCTGCTGTTGTGGATCGTGATGCGCGTGCTCTCGGCGCTCGTCGCCTCACTCGAGCATTCGTACGCGAGTGCTGCCGCCGCCTACGAACGCGCGACCGTGACACGGCGACAACTCGATGCCTCTCGCCAGCAGCTCGACGAGCTCGCACAGGTCGAGATGGTTGGACGCCTCGCCGGAGGTGTCGCGCACGACGTCAACAACGCTCTCGCCGCGATCTTCGCTTCGTTCGAGGAGCTCGCCCTGGGAGCCCGCACCGCCGATCAGCGCCGCCATGTGGCCGAGCTCGAGGCCGCGTCCCAACATGCGGCCGACCTCGTGCGAGATCTCCTCTGGATCGGCAGGAGGTTTCCCGTGTCGACGACATCGGTCGCCGACCTTGCAGCGACCATCCGCGCATGTCTCGAGCGCGTGTCGCGGGTTGCCCCGACGCTCAGCGTCGACCTCGAGCTCGATCACACCGTCCAGCTCGCTGTCTCGCCCGAACACCTCGAGCAGATCCTGTTCGGTCTCGTTGTCGGCGCGCACCGCTCCGGTGTCACCCGACTCGTGGTGAGCACCCACCTGACGTCCACCACGGAGCTCGAGATTATGATGCGTGCGAAGGAGACAGCTACGTCGCCTGCGGCCCGTGCTCGCGCCATGAAGGTGCAGCTGAGCGTCTCGGCGGCCAGGCAACTCGTCGGCCAGTCCGGCGGATCGCTCACCGTGAGCGACCCTGGCGTCAACCTCTCCGTGACGGTCCGGCTCCCACGTGCCTCGGTGGACCGCGACATCCACCCTCTCATCCGCGGTCGCTTGCGAACGGCGCTGGTGGTCGAGGATGAACCGATGGTGCTCCGCCGGCTGTGCCAGCTCGTCGCGCGTCGCGGCTATGAGGTCACGGGAGCAAGCACCCTCTCGGAGGGCCTCGCGCTCCTCGCCACCAACCCGGATCTGTTGATCACCGACCTCCAGCTTCCCGACGGTTCTGGAGAGGACATCGCGATCGCTTCGTTCGAAGCGACACCCGGACGACCGATCATCGTGTGCTCTGGCTTCAACGTCAGCGATCTCCGCGGCGAGCGACTGCGCGCCGCGCCGATCACGTTTCTCGCGAAGCCGTTCACCACCGCCGATCTCGAAGCAGCGCTTCCCGATCCAACCAAGCGATGAGCTTCCCCCTCGCCGACGTCCTTCGCAGGAAGATGCGCCGCGGTCTCGATCTCGCGGCGGTCATCGGGGCCTCGGCAGCGACCACGAATCAGCTCATCGGGATCCATCAGGATCATTCGGTCCACGACCTCGTCGCCATCATCATCGCGCTAGGCCTCGCGACCTCCGGACTCCTTGGCCTGCTCGGTCGCGCGCCGTGGACGCCCGTCGCGTACATCGTTCTGACGCTGGTCGCCAACGTCGTGTTCCTTGCTTCGTTTGGCCCGTGGTTCGGGATGGGGGTGGTCTACGTCGCCGCCACGACGGTGAGCTTCGTGTTCATGTCGCGCCGCTGGTGGTGGCGAACCGGGCTCGCGTTCGTGACGGTCCCACTCGCCCTGGGCCTCCTGTTCGCCACCGGCGCGCTCGGTCCATCACCCGCGCTCGATCTCGCCGATGTCACGTCCTGGCGTCGCGCCTCGTTCGCCGCGATCACCGCCGTGCTCGGTATCGCCGTGGTCGTGAGCGCGGCAGTTCGTCACCTCGTCGAAGCGCGCCGCGACATCGAGACAGCCCTCGTGCTCGAGCTCGCACAACGCGCGGAGCGCGACGAGGTCGAGGCCGAGATCGCGCGCGCCCGCCGCATCGACTTGATCGCGGAGCTCACGGCCGAGGTCGGTACGGAGATCGGCGCAGCGATCGCGATCATCGAGGCCCGAGCCCGCGCCCTCGCGGCAGAGCAGCCCTCCGAAGCGCTCGACGACGTGCTCGAGGTCGCACAGGGCGCGCGTAGCACGATGCGATCACTGACCGTCCTCGCGCCGCAGGCCGAGGGTGCCACCGGCCAGCGCGGCAACGCCGGAGAGGTGGTTCGTACGCTCCCCAAGCTCGTGCGGCGCACCTTGCCGACGTGCGTCGCGCTCGAGATCCGCGCCGAGGGCGATGCGTGGGTCGGGATCGGACCCAACGACCTCGCGAGGATCTGCGCGAACCTCGTCTTCAACGCCAAGGACGCGATCTCCGGCGCGGGAACGATCGCGGTGAGCATGGTGTACGACGAGGACAGCGCCGTGATCGAGGTCGAGGATGACGGTGCGGGGATGCCGCGTGACGTCCTCGCGCGCCTGTTCCAGCCGTTCTTCACGACCAAGCCGATCGGCCGGGGCACCGGGCTCGGCCTCGCCACGGCGCGGATCCTGGTCGAGCGTGTAGCCGGCACCATCGAGGTCCACAGCGAGGTCGGTCGCGGCACGCGGTTCACGATCCGCTTGCCGCGCGTCGCCTGATCGCGCGGGTCTCGATCCTCGAACCCGCGAACCACGGCGTGGCTCACGCGACTCGAATCGGACCGGAACGTCCACGACATCAAGCGCGGACCCGGGTGGGCTCGCGATCCTGGAGGCCTACTGCGAATCCCACGAGCTCGTGTTCGACGAGCACTGGGCGAAGTGGGCACCGCGCTCAGGATAGAGTCCCCTTCGATGCGACCGCTCCGCTATTCCATCAACGTCACCTTGGACGGTTGCTGCGACCACACGGCGATGATCCCCGACGAGGAATTGCATCGCCGCGCCGGTGACATCATCGCGAAGGCGGACACGCTGCTGTTCGGTCGCGTGACCTACCAGATGATGGAGGAGGCGTGGCGGACTCGACCGGGGCCGCGACCCGCTTGGTTCCAGCCCTGGATGGAACCGTTCGCGCACACGATCGATGTGGCGAAGAAGTACGTGGTGTCGGGCACGCTGAGCAGCGTCGATTGGAACGCGGAGCTCCTGCGCGGCGATCTAGGCGAGGCGGTGCAGCAGCTCAAGCAGCAGCCGGGCAAGGGGATCTACGTCGGCGGCGTGACGCTGCCGATGAAGTTGGCGGAGCTCGGCTTGATCGACGAGTACGAATTCGTGGTGCATCCGCGACTCGTGGGCAACGGCCGGCGGTTGTTCGAGGGCTTGGCGAAGCCGGTCGACCTGAGGCTCGTCGATCGACTCGAGTACGGCTCGGGCGCCGTCGCGATGCGGTACGAGCTCAAGCGGTAGTTACAGCGTCGGATCGAACGGTCGTCCGTGGAGCAGCCGCGTGAGATTCGCGTGAACTCGCCGCGTGCAGAGCAAGCGCCCGAGGTCGTGCACGTGTCGACGGTGCCACGGCAGGACGGCAATTGCCGCTGCTTGCACGCGAGGCGTCGAACGACGGCGTATGCTGCCGCCGTGCGTTTGGCAATCGTCGTTCTGTTGCTCGCCGGATGCGTCACCGTCACGAAGTCGACGATGTCACCGGCGTCGTCGAAGCTGGAGTGCCTCGATTGCGACAAGCGGGTCGCGGTCGGGTTGCCGATCCGCGTGATCTCGTCCTGGGTCGGCAGCTGCACCAGCGAGGGCTACCAGGCGTTCTTCGAGACCGAGCACGACACGGAGAACATCGTCTGGCGCCGCCACCCCTTCAGCAAGACCAAGGCGTGCGACGAGCACCACTACAAGCTGGTGGTGAAGTGCTCGAGGAAGTGCGTGATCCGCGCGATCGATTCGCCGGACACGTCGACCATCAAGCTGCTCGGTATCTATCCCGAGACCTCGGGCCCGTTCCGGTTCTCGCTCGAGATCCGCGCGAGCAAGGACAGCGAGGCGATCGCGAAGCTCGACTCGCCGGAGCTGCTGGTGCGTGCGCCGGACGAAATCTCCGCGTTCGAGAAGGAGCGTCCGATCGACGGCGCGTCGCTGGAAGCATCGTTCGATGGCGTGGAGTATTTCCTGTCGCCCGGGACGGCGAGAGCGGGGAAACCACCCGATCGCGGCACCAAGTACAAGCCCGCTACCGTCGAGCCACCGCCGGAAGGCGCAGACGTGGCGCCGCCCGAGCGACTCCAGCGCGATTGCAAAGCGCGGACACCAGGCGCGACCACGTGGCGGCCGTGCACGCAGGGCATCGCGGCGGGAGATGATGTCCGGATCGATGTCACCGCGTGGCTCGCCAACGCGCGCCAGGTGGGAGACGTCTCGCTGGTCGAGCAGGAGGGCGACGCGACCGTGCCGTGGACCTGTTATCGGTCGACGTTCGCGGTTCCCGGCGCGCAGATCTGCGTGCGCTACGGCGTGCCCGCCGGCGAGCACGCCTTGACGTGGCGAGGGACGGGCTACGAGATCGCGGACAGCCTCGTCGTCGGAGGTGGCTCGTGAAGTCGCTGTTGATCGTCGCGGTGCTCGCGGTGCTCGCGGCTCCAGCGTTCGCGGATGAACCGAACCTGCCGCCACCGCCGATCGCACAGCAGCTCGATCCTCCCCTGCTCGATCAGCCGCGCAGCGGTCCGCCGGACCCCGCGTCGACCACGCTGCCGCCGCAGGGACCGCCGTACGAGCGCATGTTCGACTCGCGCGACGCGTTCGACAGCCGCCGCAACACTCATCCGTTCGGCATCCAGCTCGAGACCCAGTTCACGCACGTGATCGGCGAGACGGTCGCCTCGCTGTCGCTGACGCTGGCGGCCCCGTTCTCCCCGCGCTTCGGTCGCATGCGGATCAGCCTCGGCAGCTACCTCGTCGATGGTGAGGGTGGGGACATCACCAGCGAGGACTACGATCCGTCGAACCTGCGAATCGCGCTCGGCTGGGAGCGCTGGGCGTTCTGCGTTCGCCGGACGGTGTGCCCGGGCATCGCCGCCGATCTGTCGTACGCGTTCGTCGATCCGCTCGACGGCACGCTGCTGGCGCCGCACGGCGTGATCGACTTCAAGACCAAGCGTGCGGACGGCTTTGGCCTCCGACTCGGTGCGGGTCCGACGATCTTGATGGCGACCAAGACAAGCAACGGGCGCGAACGGTTCGATGTCGGCTTCTCGATCTACGTCAACCTCGTCCGCTGGGCCGCGTACTAAGGTCGCGACCTGATCTTCCTCGCGAGCCCGACGTCGGAGCACATCGCGCGCGTGGTCGCGAGTGTCCTCGGTCCGTCATGGTCGATGGTGCCTGGCGACCACCCACGCGACCTGAACGCCGGTCTCGTGGAGCCGCCGACCGTCGCGATCTACAGTCACGATCAAGAGCTCGTATGCGACCTGTCGAAGCAGCTCGCCGCTCGCGTCTCGGAAGCGGCGCCAGCGCTCGTCCGCTGGGCGGCGTACTGACAAAGCAGCTGCGGCTGGGCCTCGGGAGAGGGAGAAGCTGACGTCGTAAGACAGGCGATCCAGGGGCTTGCAGAGCATCCCTTGACATCGTGTTCTGTGCACACTAACTAAGTGTCACATGTACACGATCTCGTCGGCCGTCGCGGTAGTCGCGGGTGCCCGTCACCTGCGGGCAGGCCGCAACGGCCAGGACGCTGCGGCGGTGTGGAGCGGGCAGGGCTGTGGCGCGGCCGTGGTGTGTGACGGGTGCGGCTCGGGCGCGTTCTCGGAGGTCGGTGCGCGCCTGGGCTCGCAGTTCGCGATCCAGTTGCTGCGTGACGAGCTGAGCCGCGGTGCCGCCCCGCGCGCCGTGTGGCCCGCCGTTCGCGCGCGCCTCGCGGGTGAGCTCGAGCGGATCGTCGATGCGATGGGCAGCGATCGTGAGCGCATCGTCCACGAGCACTTTCTGTTCACGGTGATCGCGGCGGCGTGGTGTGGCGACGACGTCGCCGTGTGGGCGCTCGGCGATGGCGGCTATGCCCTCGGTGATCGCGTCGTCGAGCTCGGACCGTTCGAGGCCAATCAACCTCCCTACCTCGGCTACGACCTGCTCGGCGATCCGTCACCGGCGCACCTCGAGGTTGCCTCGGCGAGCTGTGGTCGCGTGGTCGTCGCGACCGACGGGGTCGTCGAGATCGGGCTCGCCGGTCTCGTCGAGCCCAAGCACTTCGACCATCCCGATGCGCTGCGCCGCAAGCTTGCCGTCCTCGCGAAGGGGAGCGAGCGAATCGATTGGGAGGCACGCCGCACGGTGCGCACGCCCGCGAGCCTTCAGGATGACGGCGCGATCGCCGCACTCGCGTGGAAGGTGATGTCATGACGCACGTCTTCGTCGACGGCAAGCGCGTGAACCTCGAGCCCGGCTCGCTACTCGGGCAGGGCGGCGAGGCCGAGGTGTACGACCTCCACGATGGTCGTGTGCTGAAGTGGTGGAAGCCGCCGCAGCACCCGGACTTCGACGGGCTGCCCGATGCACAGGCGCAGGCCGAGAAGCGGATCGCCGAGGCGCCGGCACGGCTGCGCGCGTTGCCGGGCAACCTTCCGAGCGCGGTCGTCGTGCCGTGTGGGCTCGCCCTCGACGGGCACAAGCACGTCGTCGGCTACTTGATGCAGAAGGTCACGGGCGAGGCGCTGCACAGCTACGGCGAGCTCAAGTGGCGCCGCGAGCATCCCGTCGCCGGCGAGGAGCTGGTCGCGATCCTGCTGTCGCTGCACGATGCGATCGCGGGCCTCCACCGGGCGCGCGTCGTGGTCGGTGATTGCAACGACCTCAACGTGCTCGTCGACGGTACGCGCGTCCACCTGATCGACGTCGACAGCTATCAGTTCGGCGGCTACGCGTGCCCGATGTTCAGCGAGCGGTTCCTCGATCCACGGTTGTGTGACACCACGATGATGCCGGTCCGCCCGCACGACGAGGCGAGCGATTGGTTCGCGTTCGCGACGATGACGCTGCGCACGCTGCTCGGCGTCGGCCCGTGGGGCGGCGTGCATCAACCGGCGGATCCGTCGAAGCGGTGCCCTGCGACGGCACGTGCACTTCGACGCGTCAGCGTGTTCGCGGACGGCATCGTCTATCCGCGCGCGGCACGGTCGATCGCGATCCTGCCCGACGAGCTTACCGGAGCTCTCCGCCAGATCTTCGACGCCGATCAGCGCGGCATGTTCCTCCGCGACTTGCTCCAGCGGCTGCGCCTTCGCGCATGCACGCAGTGCGGCGAGGAGCATGCGCGGGTGCGATGCCCGAGCTGTCAGGCGCAGGCCCGCATGTCTCCGACGACGGTGCACGGCAACCTGCGCGTCCAGCCGATCGGTACGGTCGAGTTCCCGTTCGAGATCACGCGACTTCACGACAGAAGCTCGCTTCGCTCGCCGATCTGGATCGACGGCGGCGCACTGTGGCGCAAGGGCAAGCTCGGTCCCGAGCGGATCGGCGGCGTGCTCGCGAACCAGACGCGTGCGTGGGCAGGAGACAAGCTCGGCGTCGGGTTCTATCGCGCAGGTGGCTATGCGGTCGGCTTCATGTTCAAGCCGGATCGCGGGCTGCTCGACGATCGCGTCGCGCTGCCGAAGATCCGCGGTCAGCTCGTCGCCGCCCACGCCACGCTCGGATCGGATCGCGCCTGGCTATGGCTCACCACGTCGGAGCACGGCCGGCTCGTCACGACCTGCATCGTGATCGCCGCGGATACCTCGATCCTCGCCACCGAGGTGATCGACGCACCGTGGGTCACCGGGATCATTGGTGCGTGCGCCGCGGGGCCTCACCTGTTCGTCCCCACCGACGCGGGCATCGCCCGCATCGAGATCCAGCACCGAGCAATCGTCCACACCCGCACCTTTGCCGAGACCGCGCCGTTCGTCGGCAGCGGAGATCGGCTGTCTCTTGGAAGCGGATGCATCGATGTCCAGCGACACCGCGATGCGCTCCGCCTCCAGCTCTCCTGAAAGGAACCTCGCCATGAAGAAACCGTTGTCACTCCCCTCGTTCTTCGACGGCAAGCGCGCCGCCGACTACGCCTACCGCCCCGATGCGGCGATGCTCGCCTCGCTCGCCGCCGACTGGCGCGCGCAGCATGCGATCAAGCCGAGTGCCGCGGACGAGACCCGCGTGCATCTGCTCCTGATCGACGTCCAGAAGGACTTCTGCTTTCCCGAGGGCACGCTGTACGTCGCCGGTCGCAGCGGCACCGGGGCGATCGATGACTCGCGACGGATCGCCGAGTTCGTCTATCGCAACGTCAATGCGCTGACCGACGTGACGACCACGATGGATACGCACCTCGCGTACCAGATCTTCTTTCCGAGCTTCTGGCTCGACAAGGACGACAAGCCGCTGACGGCGCATCGCACGGTCACCGCCGAGCAGATCGCCGCCGGCGAAGCGAAGCCGAACCCCGCGATGGCGAAGTGGCTGTGCAACGGCAACTACACGTGGCTGTGCAAGCAGGTGCTGCACTACGCGCGCGAGCTCGAGAAGGCCGGCAAGTACTCGCTGTACCTGTGGCCGCCGCACTGCTTGCTCGGCTCCGACGGGCACGCGCTCGCCGGCGTGATCCACGAGGCGCGCTTGTTTCACTCGTTCGCACGCACCGCGCAGAGCAGCGTCGAGGTCAAGGGCGGCAACCCGCTGACCGAGAACTACTCGGTGCTGCGCCCCGAGGTGCTGTCGCGCTTCGACGGTGGGCCGCTCGCGCAGCGCAACACGCAGTTCCTGTCGACGCTGCTCGCCGCCGACGCGGTGATCATCGCCGGTCAGGCTGCCAGCCACTGCGTGAAGAGCACGATCGACGATCTGCTCGGCGAGATCGCGGCACAGGATCCCGCGCTCGCGAAGAAGGTCTACCTGATGACCGACTGCATGTCGGCCGTCACGGTGCCCGACGGCAAGGGCGGCTTCGTCGCGGACTTCACCCCGCAAGCCGAAGCCGGCCTCCAGAAGTTCAAGGACGCGGGCATGAACCTCGTCCGCTCGACCGACCCACTCGCCAGCTGGCCCGGACTGAAAGTCTAAGGAGAGCATCATGAAGAACGACGACGACGACAAGAAGGTCAAGAAGCTGCTCGACGACGCGCACGATCAAGGCGCGCTGTCGGCGAAGTCTCTCAAGACGCTCGACGTGGTGGATATCGGCGCGCAGATCCAGGCCGGGCTGGGGTGTAGCATCGATGACATCGCGGCGAGCGAGGTGGTGCTGGTGACGATGATGCCCGACGACTCGCAGTCGATCGCGCACGCCGGCAACACCGACGCGGTTCGCGACGGCCACAACTTCGTGCTGCAAGCGCTCGGTGGCAGCAAGCAGGCCGGAGAAGTCCTCGCGCACACGCGGTACCTCAACGGGCACGTGCTGTGCCCGTACACCGCACTCGACAACGCAGTGCCGATGGACGCGGTCAACTACCGCCCGAACCTCGGCACGCCGCTCTACGATCAAGCGTGCGTGGTGCTCGGCACCGTGATCGCGAAGTCGCAGGAGCTTGCGCAGGCCGGCATCGCGGTGCGGACGGTGACGCTGATCATCACCGACGGTGGCGACTATGGCTCGACACGCTGCAAGCCCGCCGACGTCAAGGCGATCGTCGACGACATGCTCGCGCAGGAGAACCACATCGTCGCGGCGATGGGGATCAGCGACGGCTCGACCGACTTCAAGGCGGTGTTCCGGCAGATGGGCATCCCCGATCGCTGGGTGCTGACGCCGGGCAACAGTGCGTCGGAGATCCGTCGTGCGTTCGCGGTGTTCTCGCAGTCTGCGGTCAGGGCGTCGCAGGGCGCGCAGCTCGGCGGCTTCAGCAACTGATACGCTCGGCGACATGAAGCTGGCGCTACTCCTGTTCTTGATCCCTGTCACCGCGGGCGCCGACGATTTCACCTCATCCAAGGTGAAGACCGGTGGTTCGTACAGCCCGAAGAAGTGCACGAACGGTGACGTCAAGGAGTGCTTGCGGCTCGCGTGGTACGGCGAGACCGGCGCGCGGGGTTTCGACGAGACTCCACAGCAGCGGCTCGAAGCTGCGCAGGGCTTTCACGAGCAGGCGTGCAAGCTTGCCAAACGCGCTCCATGCCCGGGCGCCGAACGCATCAAGAAGAAGCTCGAGAAGGTCGCGGCGATGAAGACCGATCGCGAGCGCGTGCAGTTCTTCTGCGGCGATGCGCTCGACGGCGTGAAGCTGTTTGACAAGCCTACCTCCAACCCGATCATCATCCTCCGCGACTGCGTGGAGACGCTGACCCCAGACGAGTTCGCGAACGGCTTGTCGGGTGTGGGTAACAAGATTTCTCTCGAGGAACGCATCACCCGCGTCCACAAGTCGGCGGTCGACAACATCTGCCCCATCTTGGCCCCGAAGCCGACGGAGTGCACTGCGAAGCCCACCACCGCGAAGGACCGGCGCGCTGCGGCGGCTGTGATCATCGGCGCCAAGCTCGGTGGCGAACTGACGAAGCGCGGTGATGAGGTCGTGGGGAATCTGACCGCGTACTGAGCTAGTTCTTGCAGAGCGGTGCCGGCACGACAGTGAGCTCGCCGGTGCCGACGTCGATCAGGGCGAGCGTGCCCACCGCCGGTGAGCCCGCGATCACGACGAGCCGCCCGTCCTGCAGCCGCACCAGCGCCGACTCGCCGGGCGTCCCCATCTTCGCGTCGCTGAACAGCGCGCTGGTGTCGATCGTCTTCCAGATCTTTCCCTTGACCACGTCCTGGAGGACGAGCTGCGTCGCGTTCTCCTCGAGGAAGGCCCAGGTCGCGCCATCGACGTGGACGTACGCGCTGCCGAACGATCCGAAGTCCTTCCCTCCGACGTTCGCGATCCGCCGACCGCCGAGCGTGTAGAGGCCGGCACGCGCGGCGGGCTGGCCACACTGCGCGGCGGACAGATAGATCGTGTTGTCGAGCATGGCGACCTCGCCGCACCGGAAGTCACCGCGCGCGTAGCGGAACGTCGCCGCCTTCTTGGTCTTCGCCACGTTCCAGACCTCGGCGTAGCCGGCACCCTTGGGAGCATCGCCGAGCAGCACCACGGCGAACGTGCCGTCGGCGTTGGTGGCCGCACGCATCGTCGCCGCCGAGGGCATCACCTTGGCAGCGAGCGCGGTGCACGTGGTGCCGGTGCAGACATCGAGCTTGGGGATGATCGCCTCGACCCGCGCGCCACCCGTGGATGGCTTCGGCGGCTCGATCAACCGGTGATACGTGTGGTTGCCGAGATCGACGGCGAAGCAATCGGTCTCGCCGATGCAGTACTGGAGCTGCGTGCCGTCGGAGCTCGCGTGGACGATCGACGCGGCGTCCTCCGGCGGCGTGATGCACACCGGCTTCTCCGGTGTTTCGGGCGTCTTGCCGACCGAGGTCTTCGCGGTTTCCGCAGCGGGCTTCCCGCCGCAGGCCGCAACCACGATCAGCGCCCACCACCTCATGATGGAAATTCTAACGCGTACATCCCACCGCGAGCGCGACTTCATCGCGATATGCGAGCCACGCCGTCAGGACGGTCTCCACCGCGGTGACCACGGCGGCACGCTCGGCGGCGGGAACGTGGTCCAGGATCATCCGCCAAGCCGCGATCCGGTGACTTCCCTCGACCTTGCGGTGCGCCTTGGTGAGCGCCAGCGCCTCGAGAGGTAACGCGTAGTGCTTGACCAGCGGGTGGTCCTCGAGAGGTGGTTCCGGGCGTCGCGGTGCGTTTGGATCGAGCTCGCCGCGCTCGTGATCGGTGCCCTCGAGGAAGATCGTGGTGACGGCCGTCGCCTGTGCCCAGCCACGCTGTTGCGTGTGCTCGTCGAGCGCCGTGCGATATCGCCGAGCCGCGGGCATCAGCTCGATCCGATCGAAGCGCGCGAGATCGAAGCCCAAGCCCCGCGGGTACTCGAGGAACAGCTCGGGATGCGGCCGTCCGGCGACCACACCGCCGGTCTCCTCCTCGTAGAGGTTCTCCGCGAGGTCTCGACGGACCTCGGCGATCGGACACTGCACGAACGCCCAGCCGATCATGATCGGGAAGTCGCGAACGAAGGTCTCGTACTCCTGCTCGAAGTGCAGGTGCAGCTTGTCGCGCGGGACTCGCCCCGACGTGAAGTGCGACCACGCCCAGTGCTTCTTGCGCTCCATCACCGTGAGGAGCGCTTCGCGAAACTCGTCTCGAGTCACGAGATCAATTGTAGGCCGTGCCTCCTTGGACGGCCACTTAACCCCACTTGACCCTCGCGCTCGCCTTGGTCGACTTCGACCTTCCGGCTTCGCCGGAAGCTGCTCTGTCCTCCGGTCGAGCTCGGGATCAGTGCAGGTGGTCAGGCGTTGCACCTGTGCTTGTGCTTGCACAGCGACTTCTACTTGCATGTGAGGCGGACTCTGGGTCAGTGCTTCGGCGCCAAGACGCTGTCGAGCTCGAGGTGGAGTGACCCGTTGTCGCCCGAAAAGAAGGCGCTCGACACCACCCGGCGGATCACCAGATCCGCGGACAGCCCCGAGGCGCCGACGCGCTGGTCGACGAAGATGTCGGCCAGCAGCTTCGCGAACGTCCTGGTCAGCTCGCCGTGGAAGTCGGCGCCACGGTCGCGCATCGCGGCCACCAGGTCGGCGTAACAAGGTACCAGCCGGGTCGGGGTCTCCTCGCACGACAGCTCGAGCGCGCCGAGATCGACGGGCACGGTGGTGACCTGCTTGCCGTCGGGCGAGCTCGCGAGCCGAGGTGGAGCGAACCCGAAGTCGAGCCCGCCCCAGACGCGCCCGATCGTCTTGGTGTCGCCATCGGCGATCGTGACGCGCGCATCGGCGAACAGCTGCAGGCCCTGCTTCCCGACGCCGAGGACGGGTGGCAAGGCGAGCACCGGCGGCGAGATCCGCAGCGACAGGAACTCGGTGACGATCGGATCGGTGTTGAAGCGCTTGTCGAGGCCGGCCTCGGCGAGCTGCTTGTCGAGGAAGCCCACGCGCCACAGCTCGAACAGCAGCGCGTTCGCGGCGTCGAGATCGAGATCGATCGCGACCGAGCCGTTCGACGGGATCGGCGCGTGCACCGCCGGACCACGGCGCGGCGGCAGGATCCGCGGGTCCTTGCCGATCGTGCCGATCGCGATCGAGAACGGCAGCGCGCCGGAGTAGCCGTCGATGATCTCGGGTGGTCCGTCGCAGTAGCCGAACGTCAACCGGTGGCCGCCGGGCAGGTCGAACGGTGGTGGGGGTGCGAGTGCCGTGATCAGCTGACCATCGATCTGGCGGCGCGCGAGCCGGGTGGCGAGCTTGTCGCCGCCGAGGCGATCCGAGATCCATTGCAGCGCGCTGTTGCCGAGCTCGAGGTGCGCGCGGGCGATCACCTTGAAATCGAGCTTCTCTCGGCTGACCTGGGGCACGAGTGCGATCACCAGCGGCACGTCGAGTCGATCGAACTTGAGCTTCGCGGTCGCGCGCACGTAGCCATGCGGCGCTTCCTCGACGGTGCCCCAGTCCTCGGGATGCCCGGCGAGCTGGGCCCACCGCAGCGAGACCTCCTCGACGCCCTCGAACTTGCCGATGCCGGTGAAGCTCTCGCCCTCGAGCTCGGCCGCCAGCGTACGCTTGATCTCGCCGGCGATCGTCGACGGTCCGGCGGTGCCGTCGTCGAGCAATTTCTGGCCGACGACCACGCGACCGGTACACGCCGGCTTCGCCGGATCCTGAAATGGCCCGACGAGCCCGGTCACGCCGACGCTGCGCGTGAAGCCGCCGCGGTAGGTCACCGAGTAGCGCGCGTGGCGCAGCCCGGCGGTGCCAACCAACTCGCGGACCGCGCGATCCTCGAGGCCGTCGGGCAAGGTTCCCGACGGCTCGGGACCGACGCTCAGGGCCGTCGGCACGTCGATCATCAGATCCGTGGTGCGAAACGACGGCACGAACACGAAGAACGCGATCGCGTGCGCGGCGACGACCCCGATGCCGACAGCTGCGCGGAGTTGGCTCACCGCCGACTCCGCGCCGCTTCCATTGTAAGGAACGGCCCCTTCACAGCTGGAACACCGCGACCACGGTGATCAGCTCCCACGCCACCACCCACAGGGTGCAGGCGACCACGCTCGCCGTCATGCCGCGCGTCACCGCATCGGCCTCGGGCTTCGGACCGCCGCCCTTCGCGACCACGTCACTCGCGATACCCCAGCCGTAGATCCAGACCAGGAACAGCGCGCGCAGTGTGTAGCGCGATCGCTCCGGCCGCGGATCGAAGACATCGCCGGTGAGCAGCGACCACGCGTCGGGCACGTCGTACGCGTCACACACCGCGTACCCCCCGGCGATCATGCCGAGGGCGAACAGCGCCGCGACGGCGAAGTAACTCAGCGCGGTGGTCAGCCACGCAGGAGCCCACAGATACGCGCGGCGATCGACGCCGAGCGCATCGAGCGCGAGCGTCTGCTTGGTCAACCCCATCGAGCCGAGCCACGCGTTGGTGGCGCTGCCCGAGGCGGCGACGAACAACAACGCCGACAGCGCCGGTGCGAGCGCGACGATGTGACTGCCGCCGATCTGGCGGAGCAGCGCATCGGGACGCACGCCCGCACCGCCGACCTTGCTGACGACGAACAGCACCGTGTAGCCGATCAGCGTCGACACGATCGCGTAGAACACGAGCGGCCGCAGCAGCGTCTGCATCGCGACCCGCTGCGCGACGATCGCGAAGTCGCGTGGGTGCTTGAATAGCTGCCCGGGCAACTTGAGCGCCGAGACCATCGCGACGCGAAACGGCGCGAGGATCGGATCGGCGACGCGAGCGAGTGTGCGGAAGGGCTTGCTCTCGGGCTGCTTGCCGCGCGGCGGTGGCTTGTCGCCGTGCTCCTCGAGGTGATCGACGAGCGCCGTCTCGAGCTCGACGATCCACTTGCCACGCTCCTCGGCGGAGTGCCCCGGATCCTCGAGCGCACCGGGCCAACGATCCGCGAACAGGTGCTCGAGCTTGCGGTTCTCGAGCGACAGGAGATAGAGCTTGTCGGCGACGCCCGCGGCGAGCGCGACGTCGTGGGTGACCACGATCGCCGAGATGCCGAGCGCCTTGACCTGCTCGCGGATCAGCCGCGCGAGCACGCGGACGCGGTGGGGATCGAGCCCGACCGACGGCTCGTCGAGGAACAACAGCTTGCGGCGACTCGCGAGCACGCGCGCGACCGCTACGCGCTGCGCCTGGCCGCCGGAGAGCCGAGTCACCGACGTCCCGGGTGCGGCGAGCTTCGCGTCGAGCCCGACGCGGGTCAGCCACTCGATCGCTTCCTCCGCGGGCGGCGTCGCCGACTTGCCCTCGGCGTGGCGGAGCGCGAGCTCGAGGTTGCCGCGGATATCGAGGTGATCGAACAGCGCGCCACGCTGCGGGACCAACCCGAGCTGCCCGCGATCGAGATCGAGCTGCGTGGTGATCACCTCGAAGCCAGCTGCGTCGAGCTCCTCGCGCTCGAACAGCACGCGTGCGAACGTGGATTTACCTGCGCCGGAGCCGCCGAGCAGCACGACGACTTCACCTGCGCCGACCGTCAGATCGACGCCATCGATCAGGACCCGGCCGTCGGGGAGCGCGACCTTGAGGCCGCGAACTGCGAGAGTAGGAGGAGCCGGCTCGGCTGCCATTACCGCGACGGTAACACCTCGCGCAGCTGGTCTACGACCCGCACCCATCTTGAAGTCGGCGCGCTCGCGCGTCCGCAGATCGATCAGCGCGATTCCGCCGCGGCCATACCAAGTGCCGCCGCCGATCGCGAGCCGAGAACGTCACCGCGTATGGGCTCCACGCGACGGGATACGTTCGATCACGCGCACGCAGGGGATCTTATGCGCGCGACGAAGCCGCCGTAGACATTGCCTACACGGGTCCGGTTGCACCTGTTTCGCAACTGGGCATTCCGCCACGTCAAGTGCATTCGAAAGAAACCCGGAACCGCGGGCAAAGGCCGCTGTCATAATCCTCGTTCCGCACGATGCGCCTTTAACGGTGTGCCGGCGCGGGTTTAGACGGTCATCACATCCCAACGCTCGGCGCATTGTGCGCGTGAGCTGTGGGCCGACCGTCGGAGGACCACCGGTCATGGGCAAGCTCTGTCTTTCGTTTCGCATCTTCCATAACGGCCAACTCGTTCGCGAGACCTTGCTGACCCAGGGCGTCATCAAGATCGGCAAGGTGCCGTCTGCGCATCTGAAGATCGACGACGACAAGGTCAGCCGCATGCACGCGATCATCGAAGTGCTCGGCAACGACGTCTCGGTGATCGATCTCGGATCGACCGGCGGCACGTTCGTCAACGGCCAGAAGATCAACAAGGCAAAGCTCGTCACCGGCGACGCGATCACCGTGGGTGACACGCGCATCGAGCTCTCGATCGCGGATGCCGACGCCGTCGCCGTGCCCACGGTCATCGTCGCTCCGGCACTCGCAACCCCGCCGGTGATGCGGCTGGCTCCGCCGCCCACACCCGCGAAGTTGCCGACCGCCACCCAGACTCTCCCCATCGTCTCCGCAGCCCCCACCATGACCATGAACAATCCCGTCAATCCCGTCACGTTCCAGGCCGCCATGGCCACCCAGGCCGATGACGTCGGCGCGCCCGCCGTCGAAGTGGCCGCGATGCTCGGTGACTCGGTCATCGGTGTGAAGCACTGCATGGACCCGCGCGGTGGCAAGGTCACGCAGGCGACCTGGGCGTTCGCGGCGGCAGGTCTCGCGTGCCTCCTCGGCTCGGCGATCGCGTTCGGCTCGTCGGTGTCGACCGCGTCGACCAACAAGAGTGCGCTCGATCGCCACCTCAAGGCGAACAAGCCCGCGCATGCGTTTCGCCCGATCGAGACCGGTGTCGCGACCGACCTCGCCGCTGGTGGTGGGCTCGCGCTCGGCCTGATCGGTCTGACGACGGCCCTCGCCCGTAGCCGCCGCGAGCGCAAGAGCCCGTACTATCGCGTCGGCACCGCCTCGAACGTCGAGCAGCCGCTCGAGACCGCGCCGTCGGCGAGCTTCCCGCTCGTCGCGCCGTCGGGCGATGACTTCGTCTTCAACTACGCCCCCGGCATGGAAGCCGAAGTGACGGTCAACGGCATCACCACGTCGGTGGCCGAGCTCGCCGCACAGGGCAAGGCTCGTCCGTCGGCGCTCGTCGCCGGCGCGATCGAAGTTCCGATCGCGATGGCCGCGAAGATCCGCGCGAAGTCGGGCCAGACCACGTTCTTGATCTCGGCCGTCCACAAGCCGAAGCAGCAGGCCGCGCCGCTGTTCAACTTCGAGCGCCGCACCGGTGCATACATCGGTGGCTCGCTCGCCGCACACCTCCTCGCGCTGGTCGTCCTCAGCGCGGCCTCGGCCGACGCCAGCACGATCTCGGCGGACATGAACATGGAAGAGGACACCACCCTGCGGGCCTCGCTCAAGATCAACGAGGATGTCCCCCCCGAGCCGGAGAAGGAGACCACGGGCGACTCCGGTAGCAACGGCGCCGAGAGCGCGAAGATGGCGCTCCCCGAAGGCGCGGCCGGCAAGCCCGACGCGGTTCGCGCGAATGGCGAGATGCACGTCAAGAACAACAACGTGAAGGAGCGGATGTCGCGCGACCAGGCGATCGAGCAGGCGCGAACTGCCGGCGTGCTCGGCTCGATGGAGACCCTCCGTGGCGGCATCGCGTCGCTGACCGCGAACGACCCGTTCTCGAGCGGCTTCGACGTCGACAACGTCTACGGTCCGCTGATCGGCGCCGGCGGCGAAGGTCGCGGCAACTTCGGCTTCGGCCGCAATGGCTGGGGCGCGGGTGGCGGTTGCACCGAGGAGCCGTGTGGCACCATCGGCACCGGTCGCTACAACACGATCCCGGGTGGTCGTGGCGCGGGTGATGGTTGGCGTGGACATGGTGGATGGGGTCGCGATGGCAAGCGCACCGCGGGTGTCCCGAACACCACGACGCTCGGCCCGCCGACCTCGGGTGGCAACCTCGACAAGGCGATCATCAAGCGATACATCAAGCGCAACCAGTCGAAGATCGCGTACTGCTACGAGAGCGAGCTGCTCGCACGCCCGACGCTCGAGGGTCAGGTCTCGGTCAGCTTCTTGATCTCTGGTTCGGGCACGGTGATGTCGTCGACGGGCCAGGGCATGGATAACAAGGTGGCGAGCTGCGTGGCCTCGGTGATCAAGAACATCGAGTTCCCGAAGCCGACGGATGGCGGCAACGTGCAGGTCAATTACCCGTTCACCTTCCACTCCATCAAGTGAATCGCAGCAAGCGAAGGGTTCGTCTCGCGGTCGGCACGCTCGTGCTGGCCGCGTTGGCCGTTTCGGAGAGCGCTGCGTGTCCCCTCGGGCGCGAGGTGGATCTCGAGCACCCGGTGTTGCCGTGGCAGAGGCCGGCGAGCCTCGTCGTCGCGAGGGTCGCGACACTGGCGACGGTCACGCTGATCACGGCAGTCGGAGACGGCACCGCGGTGGTCAAGACGCTCGCGCGTGTCGAGTTGCGCTGTGGCAGTGGGCGCGGGGACGCGACGGTGCAGATCCGGCGCGGTCAGGCCGCGGTGACGACGACGGGGTTCGATCCGATCGTCGCCGCCTGCGTGCGTGGCGCGTTCGAAGACGCCCGCTTCACGCGTGTCGCGAGCGGCACGATCGCCCGCGTCCGCGTCGCGTTCTGATCACATCTTGCAGGCGTGATCCTCCGCTTTGACAACAGGGGATGCAGGTACGACCGCCGACCGGCGGTGCCAGCCACCTGAGCTGGCACCGATCTCGAGCAGCCGCTCACAGGTGGTCAGCTCGCCGGATCAGATGACGCGACCCTGCATCGCTCGCCCGACCTGCCCGACGATCGCGCCCCCGATCGCGCCGAGGAAGCCGAGCCCCATCAACAGTCCGCCGATGGCGGGATGGACCGCCACCGCGATGCCGGGCCCGAGGACGAGGAGGAACCCGACGCCGCCCCAGCCGAGGATCGTCGACAGGTTGACCAGCTTCTTCGCCTTCGCCTGCTGTTGCAGCCAGTGCGGGTGCTGCGGGTGCTGCGGGTGTGACAACGGCATCGGTGGTTGCCGGTACTGCGGTGGACCAGGATGAGCCATCTCCCGAGTGTGCACCGATGGACGCCGGAGTTGTTAGCGACGTAGCGCGAGTGCCCACTTGCGGAACACCGGATCGAACGTCTCGAGATCCATCCCGAGCACGGAGGCGAGCGCCGCCTTGCCGGTGCGATCCTTGGTGTCCGCCTGGAACTTCTTGTAGAAGTCGCGCAGCTTGCCGGTGTCCTGCAGGTACTGCACGAGGAAGCGCGCGTACGCGTACGAGTCGTACGAGGCGTCGTAGAAGCCGTCGCGCGTGGTCTCGAGGAGCTTCGCCACCGACGGGATCGCCTTGTTGCGGATCATCGAGTGCAGCCCCGGCAACCGCCAGTTGGTAGTGCCCCACATGTGCCCTTCGCGTTCGCGTGGCTGCTCGTAGAGCGACGCGAGGCCTTCGTTGAACCACGCCGGCACGTTCGGGAAGTTCGCTTCCATGTACGGGTGCACGAGCTCGTGCGACAGCGTGCCGGCGCCGGGGCCGATGTTCATGATCAGCGCGTCGTCCTCCGGCGAGTAGTAGCTGTACGGCGTATCGGGCTCGTCGTTGAACCACTTCTTCGCACCCTTGCGATAGGTACGCTCGTTCTTGAACAACCAGATCTCGATCAGCTTGTCGGGTCGCTTCGAGAAGAAGTCCTTCTCGATCAGGCCGGTCGTCCACTTCACGAAGTTCACGCGGCGCGTGAGTGCGGAGCCACCTTCGTCGGTGATCACCACGAACGGGGCTTCGATCACGACGTGGAAGCCTTCGCCGGCGAGCTTCTTGGTGAGCTCCGCTTGCCGCGTCTTGAGCTCCGCGGCGGAGGGTTCGGCACGGGCGATCGCCGGCAGGGCGATGACGGATGCGATCAGGAGGAGGCGTTTCATCTTGCTTGTGACGAGGCCGCGCGGCGCGTCCTTGGGTCCGAAAATCGCGTCCAAGGGCGTCGTCCCGAGGGGTGTTTCACTCCAGCGCCACATGAAGCTGTTCGCCCTGCTGGTGCTGGTCGCCTGCGAGACCGTCGAACCGACGCCGACGCCCACGGTGCCCTCACCGCCGCCGCCGCTTCCCCCAGCGGATGCTTCGATCGAACCGGTCGATGCCTCGCCTCCGGCGATCGCGGCAAACCCGAACTGCTACGCGAACGGGCCGAAGGAGCTGATCCGGATCGCGACCGATCCGGCGACCGGCCAGGGTCTGCTCGATCGGATGACCACCGGACCGGTGCCTGACCGACGCATCTACTACACGCTCCGGCCGGACGGTCCCGTGGCGTTCGATCTCGTGTTCGACCGCTACGCCAAGGACGACTACGGGCGGATGTGGAACGCGAAGGCCTCCACGCCGCGCGAGAAGCTCGTGCCCGGCAAGAGCGTGATCGCACGCGTGTTCCTCGAGGATGGCCAGAGCTGGATCGTGGGCAAGGACGTGGATCTCCATACCGGCATGCGGATCCAGCGCTCCGATCACGCCTATCTCTGCGACATGCGCGGAACCCCACCGTAACCGTAGGAGGTTGCTACCGTAGACGCTCGTGTCCCGCGAGCTCTCGAAGTTGGTGCCGTACGAGGTCGGTGTCGTCCTCGCGCTGGCGCTGCTGCCGCTCCCCACCGCGATCCCGATCGCGCTGCCCTTGGTGATCGCCGCGGCGATCTCGCGTGCGATGCGCGGGCGGACCTGGAACGAGGTCTCGCACGGTGGTGCATCACGGCTGGGCGTCGGTGTGCTGGCGGGTGCGCTCGCACTCGGCGTCGCCCTGATCGCCGGCACCCAGAGCTTGAACGTCCTCTACAGCGGGCAGGTCGGCGAGCACGTCATCGCGGTCACCGATCTCGCGAATTCGTCGGGTCAGACACTACCGCTCGTGATCGGGGTCGTCGCGATCGGGCTCGTCGCGTTCGCGACCGAGCTCGCGCTGCGCGGCTGGATCGTCGAGCGCGTGCTCGAGCTCTCGCCCGGCTCGCCGGTCCTGCCGATCCTCGTCGGTGCGCTCGCCGAAGCGTTGATCACGCGCGGCGATCCACCGGTCCGGCTCGCCGCCGTCGTGTTCGGTGCCGGGCTCGGCTGGCTCTACGTCGCCGGCAAGCGCAGCGTGGTCGCCCCGGCGTGGGCCCGCGTCGTCTTCCAGTGCGGCGCGTTCCTCCTCGAAGCCCTCCGCATCGTCTAGCCCGAGCGCGCGTTCGTAGATCGGGGACAGGATCCGGGGTCTCAACTCGTCGAAATCGCGAGCGGTTTCAGAGCAAACGTAAAATCGCCCAGGACAGCGCGTGTACGCGGAGCCAGACCCGATTTTACGTTTGCAGCCAGACGGTCAACGATCACCGCACCTTGGAGGGGTAGATCCTGTCCCCGATCTACAAGTGCTCGGAATCGTGTCAGCGAGCGATGGTGAGGTTCGAGCGCGAGGCGAGCCAGGTCGCGAGGTTCTTGCCGGAGGGTGCGGGAGAGACGGGAGCGAGGGGCCACAGGCGCATGCGATCGTCGGCGATCGATAGCAGCTTGCTGCCGTCGGGGGTGAACGCGACACCCGCGATCGAGACGCGGTGACCGAGCAGCGTGCGCGTGGGATTGCCTCCCGCGATCGGCCAGACGCGGATCTTGCCGTCGGTGCAGGCCGCCGCGATCTCGGTGGCGGAGACGGCGAGGTCGTTGACCGCCGACGTGTTGCCGGCGAGCTCGGACGTCTTGCCCGCGGCGAGGTCGTGGACGTGGATCGCGGGATCGCCGCCGGCGGTGATCAGCTGGTTCGCTCCGGTCCACACGAGATCGCGGACACCGTCGGCGTGGGTGGCGAGGGCGCGGCGCTTGGTCTCGGCGAGTGTCCACACCACCGTGCCGCCGTCGCGCGAGCCCGACGCGAGGTACCTGCCGTCGGGGGACAGCGCGAGGACGTGGACCTCGGCGGTGTGACTCTCGAGCGTGCCGAGCAGCTTGCCGGTGGCGGCATCGATCGAGACCACCTTGCCGTCGGCGCGACCGGCGTAGATCGTGGACGAGCTCCACGCGATCGCGGTCAGCGGCTGCGCATCCTTGTAGAGCGCGCGGCCATCGCCCTTGAGCACGCTCCACGTCCACACCGCACCGTCGTCACCGGCGGAGGCGATCGAGTTGCCGTCGGGCGAGAACACGACGGCGCGAACCTTCGCAGCGTGGTGCGCGCCCTTGCGGTCATGAACACTCTCGAGATCCCAGATCTCGACCGCACCATCCTCGCCACCGGTCGCGAGCCAGAAGCCGTCGAACGACGACGCGAGCGCGGTGACCGGACCGCGATGAGCACCGAGGGGCTCGCCCTTGAACGCGCCGAGCTGCCAGCGAAACAGCTGACCGTCGGCGCCGGCGGTGTACGCGGCACCGATCGGCTGCGCGACGGCGAGCTGCGTGATCGCACCTCGAGGTCCTGCGAATTCGAACGCGACGCCACGCGCGGCGGCGCTGTCGGCGAGCTCGCGTGCACGCGGTCGCTCGAGACCCTTGGGTGACAGCCGTGCGAGCCACGCGATCGAGCTCGTGGGATCGGTCGCGAGGACGCGGTCGGCCTGCGCGATCGCGAGGTCGTCACCGGTGGTCTCGACCTTGTCGAGCGTGGTGCGCGTGGTCTCGAGGTCGTCCCTCGCGTGGTCGCGTTCGGCGGCGATGCCGCGCACCCAGATCGCCGACAGGACCAGGAGGCCGAGCACGACCGTCCCCGCGATCGCGACCGGCGTCTTGTTCTTGCGCAGCCAGCGGCGGATCAGATCGCGCGTCGAGTACGAGTGGCGCGCGACCAGCTTGCCGGTCGAGTAGCGACGGAGGTCCTCGGCGAGCTCGCGCGCGCTCGCGTACCGCTCGCAGGGTTCGAATGCCATCGCGTGCTCGACGATCGTGACCAGCTCGTCGGGCGTCTCGGGTGCGCGATCGCGAAGTGGCGTGACGCCACCGGCGCGGGCATCGTCGAGGGCGCGGGTACCGGTGATCGGCGGCGAGCCGGCGAGGACGGTGTAGAGGATCGCGCCGATCGCGTAGACGTCGCTGCGCTCGTCGGCGCTCTCCCCGCGCGCCTGTTCGGGTGGCATGTACGACGGCGTGCCCATCACCGCACCGGCGACGGTCAGCTCGCTCGAGCCGAGCGCACCGACGGGGCGTGCCGGCACGCTCGCGAGCTGCATCTGCGGGTCGAGGGAATCCTCGCTCGCTGCGCGTGTGTCCTTCGCGAGCCCCCAGTCGATCACGACGGTCTCGCCGAACGAGCCGACCAGGACGTTCGCGGGCTTGAGATCGCGATGGATCACGCCCTCGGTGTGCGCGTAGGAGAGTGCATCGGCGACGGCGATCACGTGTGGTAGCAGGGCGAGCCGGGCCTCGGCGTCGTCGGCAGCCGCGACCACCTTGTCGAGCGACCTTCCGCGGACGTACTCCATCGCGTAGAACGGCTCGTCGCGCAGCTTGCCGGCGTCGTAGACGCGCACGATCGATGGGTGCTGCAGGCGCGCGGTGATCAGCGCCTCGCGTTCGAAGCGTCCGACCGGGGCGCCCTCGACGAGCGTCTTCAGCACGATGTCGCGGCGCAACTTGCGATCGCGCGCCGCGTAGATCTTGCCCATGCCGCCCTGCGCGATCTGAAACCCGACCGTGTAGAGCTCGGGCGACACCGGCGGTAGCGACGACAGATCATCGGTCGCGCCCGCGAGGTTCGGGGTCAGCGTCTCCGCGAAGGCGACCTGCGGGGTGCGCTCGCTCGACGCGAACAGCCGCTCGCCGGTCCGCGGCGTCTCCGACCGCTGTACCAGGCTCGGCTCCGAGGGTGCCCGGCCGACGCGGGTGTGTCCCGGGGCCTCTTGATCGGGGCGAGGGCCCCGAACCCTGTCGTCGTGATCCGGCAAGCTAGCGCATCGTACCGCTTGCCCGGCCGCGAGCGACCTGCTTGTGTTGTCGGGATGCGGAGATTGCTGGTCGCGTGGGTGCTGTCGGGTGTGGGCCTCGTCCACGCCGCGCCCGTCGACGACGTCATCAAGTCCGCGCCGGGGTGCGAGGCCAAGCGCCTGCGCTGCTTCGGCATCGCCCTCCATGTCGCGGTCGGCGAGGCGGGCCCGATCGCCTCGGCCGACTGGGTCGCCGCGCAGCTCGCCGGTGCGAACCACCACTTCGAGCCGCTCGATACCGAGTTCAGGATCGTTTCGGTCGATGCGCTGGCGGCGGGGCACCTGCGCGTCGAGGATCGCCAGGAGCGCGACTCGTTCGGAAAGCTCGCGACCGGCCGGGTGATCCACGTGTTCATCACCGGGCGGCTCGACGATGTCGATATCCCGGGCAACGAGATCTACGGCGTCGCCTGGCGCTCGGGCTCGAACGTCAAGCTGATCATCCTGTCGACGCAGGCCTGGGAGCGCACGCTCGCCCACGAGCTCGGCCACGTGTTCGGCCTGCCGCACTCGACGTACCCGATCTCGATCATGAACAAGACCGACCGCAAGGATCCGCCGCCCGAGCAGCGCACGTTCGACCCGAAGGAGGTGGTGGCGATGAAGCCGCGGATCCTCTACTTCGCGAAGTCGAAGACCCTCGAAGACCGCCGCTGAGCCCGGAGCCCACCGATCGCGACCCTCCGGCGTCACCGGAGGATCCTCGGGCTGCCTGGCCTTCGGAGCGACTCGGGCGGACTCTGGGGAGGATTCCCTCGCCGCGCGCCCGTGGCATAGTCGACCCAGTGGAAGTGTTCTTCCTCATGATGGGCCTGTGGCTCATGGTCGCGGTCGCGCTCGGGATGCGCCGGCCCCGCGGCTTCGGTGGGGGAGCCCTGCGCGCGCGGCTCGACGCCGTCTACGGCGAGCCCCACGAGCTCGCGAAGATCTCACCCGATGCGTTCCCCGAGGCCGACCTCGAGTTCTACGACCGCGCCCGTGCCGAGCTCGAGCACAAGGGCTACACGTTCATCGCCGACGTCGAGGACCTGACGATGTCGCGGATCTATCCGCACAACCGGACGTTCGTGCGGATGCTCGTCGATCGCGGCGGCATGATCCGCGCGAGCGCGTACCACCTGCATCCACGCGGTGTCGTGATCTCGCTGCTCCAGCTCGTCCAGCTGTTCCCGCGCCACCTGCGGGTGCTCGAGCTGGTCACCGAGATCCAGGGCGTGTTCCTCGTGACGTCGAACACCCACGGTATCGATCGGCTCGAGCCGCCACCCGAGGCGAAGGTCGAGCGCATGCCGCTCGCCACGCCGCTCGACGAGATCGTCTCGACCCACGAGAAGCGGATCACGGCGTTGCTGCGGACGTACCCCGAGCGCGCCCCGGTGGCGTTCGAGTCGTACGACGATCTCATCGGCTCGATGGCGCGCGCGCATGTCGTGATGGCGCGGCACCGGCAGAAGGTCGGTGGGTTGTCGCGCGATGAGCTGGAGCGTCTGAAGGGCCGGCCGCTCTCGCAGGCGGAGGAGGCGTTCCTCCGCGAGGTCCAGGCCAAGCCCCCCGTCGGCACCTCCTGAGAACCTGTGGGTCGTAGCCTGATCGGCGACGGGCGCGCCTCGGCCTACGCGCGGACGACGATGTCGCTGCGGCCACCACCGCGCTGGACGACGCGGACGTGTGCCCCGACCCGCTCGATCAACGCGGGGACGTGCGAGATCACGCCGATCTGCCGGCCCGTGGCCTGCAACGCATCGAGCACGCCGAGCGCACTGTCGAGCGACGTCGGGTCGAGCGTGCCGAAGCCCTCGTCGATCAGCAGCGTGCGGACGCGGACATCGTGCGCCGACATCGACGATAGGCCGAGCGCGAGTGCGAGCGAGACCAGGAAGCTCTCGCCACCCGACAGGCTCTGCACGCTGCGCACCTCGGCACCGAGATCGCGATCGATGATCTGGATCTCCAGATCGTGGCGCGGGATCCGCTCGAGCTGGTAGCGCGGCGCGAGCTCCTCGAGGTGTGCGTTGGCGACGGCGAGCAGGGCGTCGAGCGTCAGGCTCTGCGCGAAGCTGCGGAACAGCTTGCCGTCGTGCGAGCCGATCGCGGCGCCGAGGACGCGATCGATCTCGACGCGTTGCTCGTCGGCGGCGACGTTGGAGAGAGCGTCGGTGCGACGGCGGCGCGCATCATCATCGGCGGTGAGCACGGCGATCGCGGAGCTGGCGTGGAGCTCGGCGCCCGCGAGCGCGGTGCGCATGCCGTCGAGCGCGGCGGCGTCCGCGAGCTCCGGCTCGGGTGGACGCGTCGTGCCGTGTGCGGCGACCAGCTGGGCACGCTCGCCGGTGATCGCACGCGTGCGAAGTACATCGGCATCGAGCGTGGCAAGCCGCGCGGCGAGTTGATCGGCGCGCGACGGATCGGCGAGCAGCGAGTGCAGCGCATCGAGGTCGTGCGTGGCGGCCAGCTCGATCAGCTCGACGTCCCGCTCTTCGCTCTGCGAGGTGCGCCGTGTCCGGCGTCGCTCGACGATCGCTGCATCGTCGAGCTCCCCCCGAGATTGCGACGCGATCGCGAGCAGGCTGACGAGCAGCGACTCCGAGTGACGCTCGGGCTTCCCGGCGAACGGGCGCCAGCGCTCCGCGGTGATGGCCAGCGTCGACGCAAGCTCGTCGCGGCGTCCACGCCGGCCATCGCGCTCCCCGCGCGAGCGCTGCGCCCCGGCATCGAGCTCGGCGATCGCGCGCTCGGCGACCAGCTGGCGCGCCGCG
>JANNBP010000495.1:0-1529 GCA_031385555.1 Deltaproteobacteria bacterium
GTGACGGCGACGAACTCGCCCTCGCGGACCTCGATCGACAGCTCGCGCAGCGCGTGCGTCTCGACCATCGCGGTGCGGTAGACCTTGGTGACGTCTTTCATCTTCAACATCGGCATGTCTCCTAGTTCGCGATCCTGACGCGATCCTTGTTGGCGAACCCGTCCGATCCACTGACGACGAGGTCGTCGCCTTCCATCGCACCCGAGATGATCTCGACGGCGTCGAGCCCGATCGCGCCGAGCTTGACGGTGCGCCGCTCGGCGACGTCTCCCGCCATCACGTAGACGACATTGCCGCCGCCGGCCTCGACGAACGGACCGCGATCGACCTTGAGCACGTTCGGCTTCTCCTCGATCAAGATCCGCGCGCCCAGCCGCTGGTTCTGCCGGAGCCCCTCGGGGCGCTTGTCGCCAAACTCGATCCGGGTCGCCACGCTGCCGTCGATCACCTCGGGCGAGACGGAGCGAACACGTCCCGCATGGGTGGTGGTGCCGGAGCGAATCTCCGCGACCATGCCCATCGCGAGGTCGCGTGCGAACGCGTCCGGCACCTTGATCTCGAGCTCGAACGCGCCGAGATCGACGACGGTGAGCACGGCGGCGTTCGCCGGCACGGTGGCGCGCTGCGCGACGGCGAGCTGACCGACCTGGCCATCGACCGGTGACTTGATCTCGAGCGCGGCGACCTGGCGCTGGAGGTCGCGGACGATCTCGCGCTGCCGATCGAGCGTCTGCTTCTTGGTGCCGAGGTCGAAGCCGCCCTCCTTGCCGAGCAGCCCGGCTTCGATCTGCGCGTGCTTGAGCGAGATCTCGGCCTTGCGAAGGTTGTCCTCGGAGCGGCGCAGCTCGAGCTCGGGGATGACGCCCTTCTCGAACATCCTCTTGTTGATCTCGACCTCGCGGGTCGCGCCCTGCAGATCGACCTCCGCCTGCGCGATCAGCTTGCGCCCGTTCGCGCGGCCGTGCTCGATGTCGAGCCCTGCCCTGCCGACCCCGGCCTCGAAGCCGGCGAGCGTCGCGAGCTCCTGGGTCAGCCGGCTCTGCAGATCCGGGCTCTCGATCCGCGCGAGCACCTGCCCCTGGGTGACCTTGTCGCCGGGGCGCACGAGGAACGTGGCGGTGCCGGCAGCGATCGCGTAGAGCATCGGGCTGTTCGCTGCGACCACACGGCCATCGGCGACCACGTCGCGCGTCAGCGTGCCGCGCGTGACCTTCGCGATCCGCACGCGCGCGCGATCCACCGCGGACTCGGCGCCCAGCCAGCGGCCGACCAGATAGCCGATCCCACCGAGCACCACGAGCGCCATCACCGTCCACGTGATCCACCGGCGCCACGGTCGGCCGACGGCCGGCTTCTTCAGCACCACGTCATGGGCGGAGGTATCTCGGATCACGAGCCAGTCGTCAGCAACGGCTATGCCCGTGCTAACCGCTCGACATCGCTGCGAACGAAGTGTCCGCAGCGTCCGGACAGTGTCCGCGCGGACGGCGCGGCCCGCACCGGCCTATCGACCCTTGGCGAAGGTTGGC
>JANNBP010000300.1:0-3354 GCA_031385555.1 Deltaproteobacteria bacterium
GCCACGCTCGGTTTCACGTCACCCGGTTGACAGGGCAGGGCCTTCGCCGTATGAACTGCGTCCCCGGGCGTTTAACTCAGCGGGAGAGTGGCACCTTCACACGGTGCAAGTCGTAGGTTCAATCCCTACAACGCCCACGAACATTCAGGCAGGACCGTGGAGCTTGGTCCTCCACACCGCGAGCTGCGAGAACGATCGCGCCGCCGAGGGTGTGGTCCTGCGCGACGAAGCGCATCAGCGGGTGCGAGGCCGCGCGGAACTGGTCGTGGATGCCGAGCATCATCGAGAGCGCAGTCTACGGGAGGCCTCGGCGACGGCACGTCATGGGATCCGATATCGTCGCTGCATGGCGAGTGCAGAAGACATGCAGCGGATGTTCTCGGGGCTACTCGAGATGAAGCGGATCGTGATCCGTTCCCATCCCTCGGCGGACCGCAACACGGCCGGCGATCGCATCGCGGTGATGGGCGACGAGCAGTTCGACGTCACCCGCGATCAGGTGCAGGATCTCGAGTCGTCCGGCGCCCAGCACGGCGAGTAGCTTGATCGACGGTCGAGCTCATGGCTCGAGGACGACGCGTCGGATGCAGTTCGCCGACCGATCGGAGACGAACAACGTATCCGGTGGTGCGAAGGCGACGTGGGTCGGGTGGGAGAACGTCCCGGGAGCGAGCTCCGTGCTGTCGGTGCTCGCGCGCGGAATGTCGTCGAGGAGCTCGCTCGCAACACCGGCGACGGTGGTGACCGCGGTGGTCTCGAGATCGACGTGTCGGATCACGTTGCTGTGCGAATCGACGACGAACATGCCGCCGGCACCATCAGAGGTGACCCCGAATGGAAAGCGGAACCGAGCGTCGACGCCCACCGGCGCATCGAGCCAGCCACACTCGGGCGGGAGCTCCGGGCTGATGTTCTCGCAGAACAGGCGCGGATCGTCGGGAGCGTTCCCGGCGAGGGTCGACACCTTGCCCCGGTCGAGGAGCCGGACGTCGATGTTGTTGGCTTCGGTGATCCACACCGCGCCGCGATCGGCGAGCAACCCCGCGGGCTTGTGAAACAGCGCCTGGGCGGCGTCACCATCGCGGGCTCCCGCCATGCCGACGATGCCCGCGATCGTGACCACCTCGCGCGTTACGAGGTCGATCTGCCGGATCGTCTGGTTCCCCGAATCGGCGACGTAGAGCGTGTCCCCGTCGATGGCGAGGCCGCCGGTCCAGGGTGTGGTGAAACCGGTGCGGCCGAACTGTGCAGCGAGGCCGACGCCGTCGGAGGAGCCGGGGATCGTGGCGGTGCCGAAGGACGTGGTGACGGTGAACGAGGGACTCGCGATGTCGATCGAGCGGATCACGTAGTTGCCGACGTCGGTGACGAACAGCGTCGCGCCGTCGCTCGACAGGGCCAGATTGCGAGGCGTGTCGAAGCGTGCCGGAGATGACAGGTCACCATCGCCGGCGCCGTGCTCACCGCCGACGCCGGCGACCGTGATCACCTCGTGCGTCGCGACCTCGAGACGGCGAATCGTGTGGTTGTTGCTGTCGGCGATGTAGAGGTAGCGCCCGGCTGCATCGAGTGCGAGCCCTTCCGGCGCCGCAAACCGCGCCGCGGTCCCGAGCCCGTCAGCGAAGCCGGCACGATCGCTATTTTCGCCGGCGATGGTCTCGATGATCGGGTGCGTCTCGGGCTCGCTCGTGGGCGGTTCCGTGCAGGCCGCCGCGAGCAGGAACGTCACACGATGATACGGTAGCCAACGGTTCGTCACTGCGACCTCGTAACAGACCCGTGTAGCCTTGCACCACTCGGGTTCGATGGCGGCCAAGCCTGCGTAAGTTTGCCGGAAACCCGGCCGTGCAGAGAGACCCTTCAGATATGCCCTCTCGGTTTCTCCGCCGCGATCCAAGCCAAGCGCGCTCCCGCGCCTTGGTCGACGCAGTGCTCGGGGCCTTCGACGCGATGCTCACCCACGATGACCGCGACGTCACGATCGAGCGGTTGGTCGAACGTGCCGGGGTCGGGATCGGCTCGTTCTACGAGTACTTCACCAACAAGGATTCGCTGGTCGGGGCCTTGGTCGAACGCGCGACCCGCGACAACTTCGCGGCGCTGCTAGCTCGGTTCGACGCTGCCGCTTCACTAGATCTCGATGCAGCGACGCGGGCGCTCGCCACAGCCGTCGTCGAGACCTACCTGCGATATCCGAGGCGCACGCGCGTGCTCCTCGGTGGGATCGGGCGACTCGGGTTGATGCCGATCGTGTTCGCCGAGCAACAGCGGTTCGCGACGGAGCTCGCGGGCCGGGCCCTGCGCTACGTGCCAGCCACACCGATCGTGGAGCTCGAGGCCGCGATGGGGCAGGTCGTCGACGCTGCGATCGGGGTGCTCGTCGCCGAGCTCTACCGGTCACCCCGTCCGCTCGACGAGGTCTCCCTCGCGATCACCCGGCAGTCGCTCGCGATCCTCGAGTACGTTTTGCCACGATCCGCTCGAACAGCTCGGGAACGGTAACCAACGGGTACACGCGGCGATCCGCGCTCATCAGCGCGCGGGCGGTTCGCCAGGCGGCACGACGGGCTGACCCGCGGTCTCGTGATCGATCGCGCCTTCGGTCTCCTCACCCTCGTCGGGTGCGGCCGGAAGCGGAGCGGGTGCCTGCACGGGCGGCAGCTTCGACGGTTGCTTCGCCGTCTTCGAGAGGTACCTGCAGATCTCGCCGATCACTTGCTCGTGTGCGCGGCGAACGATCGGCTTGGAGAGCGGCGAGTCGCTGTTGGTGACCAGCGAGAACGCGAGCGGCCGCGACGGATCGAGATCGAGGATGCCGGAGAGCGCGACCACCGTGGACAGCGTGCCGGTCTTGCCGACGATCTTGCCACCGCGAATATCGGTGCCACGGAAGCGATAGCGGAGCGTGCCGTCGATGCCGGCGATCGAGAGCGAGTTGCGCCACTGCTGCGCCGTCGCGGCATCGACGTCCTTGGTGAAGCCGGCGGCCGAGCGCACGACGGAGACCAGCTCCTTCGTCGAGATCTGCGAGCGGTAGGACAGCCCGGAGCCGGTGTCGAGAGTGACGGTGGTCTTCGCGACGTGCGGGTGCCGATCGAGCCACGTGTACATCGCCTCGACGGCGAGCTCCATCGTCGGGGTCTGGCGCTTGGTGAGGCCCGCGGCCGTCATCACGACGCGGTCGGCGAGCCAGTTGATCGACCACTTGTTGACGCGCGACACGATGTCGGTGAGCGGGATCGATTCGTGGCGACCGAGCTCGATCGGCAACGTGCCGTGCGCGACCGAATCGCCGAGGTAGTCACCGAGCTCGAACGTCTTCCACTCGCCGGTGATGTCGATCTTGTGCGTGCG
>JANNBP010000515.1:0-5472 GCA_031385555.1 Deltaproteobacteria bacterium
GGTCACGTGCTTCAAGGATCTGTTCTCGCGGTTCGACGTCGTGATCACCGATCAGGACCCGGGAAACGTGCCGCACATGGAAGCCGTGTTCGGTGGCTCCCCACAACACATCGGCATGCCCTCCGGCGTCGGAGGCGTGTCGCCGTTCACGCTCGACTGCGCGGTGATCGAGAACTCGATCGTGTTCACGTTCACGAACGCCTACGGCAACGATGCGCAGACGATCTGCGAGGTGATGTCGCAGGAGGTCGCGCACTCCTACGGGCTCGACCACGAGATGCTCGCCTCCGATCCGATGACGTACCTCGACTACAACGGCAAGCGCTCCTTCAAGGACCAGACGGTGGCGTGCGGCGAGTACTCGAATCGCGCCTGCGGCATCGACGGTTCGGTGTGTCGCCAGAACCAGAACTCCGTCGCGCTCCTCGCGCAGCGGCTCGGCGTCGCCGACCTCGTGACCCCGACGCTGACGATCACGTCACCGGCGGACGGTGCCACGGTGCAGCCGCGCTTCGAGATCGCGGTGACCGCGGAGGACGAGCGTGGAGTCACCGAGGCGACGTTCTACGTCGACGACATCGCGGTAGGCACGGCGCCCGGCGCGGGCCCGTACTCGTTTCCGACGGATGCGGAGCTCGCACTCGGAGAACACGCGATCCGG
Source organism: Deltaproteobacteria bacterium (assembly GCA_031385555.1). Taxonomy (GTDB): domain Bacteria; phylum Myxococcota_A; class Polyangia; order Haliangiales; family Haliangiaceae; genus JABFXX01. The sequence goes on from JANNBP010000515.1 coordinate 662, forward strand.
GTCGAAGTCACCGACGGTCGAAACGTCAACAGTGCCGCGATCGCGGTGACGCTGCGAATCGACGCACCCGACGGCGATGGTGATTCGGACGAGTCGACAAGCGCCGACCTCACCGGTGGATGTTCGACTGGTGGCACCGCAGGTCTCGGAGCGGCACTCGCGCTATTGCTAGTGCGCAGACGAAGGGCCACGCCCCGCGACTGACGACTCCGGCGGTGCCGTGATCGCGATCAGCGATCGACCTGGCCATCGCTCTCGATCACGCGGTCGAGCCAGTCGAGGAACGTCGCGCAGTACCACGCCATCGGACCACCTGCGACTGACCGGTACACGCCGGGTTGCTTGCTGGAGGCAGCCGCGAATCCGAAGCCGACCGCGACGGTGTCGACCACCTGCGTATCGTCGACCCGCGCACGCACCTGTCCCGGCACGACGAGGTCGCAGAACACGAAGCAGTCTTCGAAGACCGGCTCGCCAGGACCATCGACGAGGTGCATGCCGATGTCGTGCGAGAAGCCGTAGAGACTGAGCACGAAGGCATCGCGCCGAACGACGAGCGCCCCACCGTAGTTCCGTAGATACGCGAGATACCCCTCGTCGGTGAGCGTCGGGTGCGACTCGACCAGCGCCGCGACCTGCGCGTGGAGCTTGTCGTCACCCGGCGGTTGCCACGCGGTGACCAGTTCTTCCCAGGTCGCGAGAACGGCGAACTGCGCGTGCATCAGTGCCGGCGAAGGAGCTCGCCGAGCGTCTCGCGGACCTGCGGGTTCGTCTCGATCTCGTGATGCTGTCGCAGGATCGGAATGACGTCCGCGTTGTCCATCTGTTGCAGCGCCGCGGTCGCGGCTTCACGGAGCGCGCCGGTCTCCTGGCGGAGCACCATGACGAGGAACTCGCCGGCCTCGACCGTCTGGATCTTGCCGATCGATTGCAGTGCGGCACCACGGACGCGCGGATCGTTCGACTCGCGGTAGATGCGCGCGAGCGGGTTGAAGGCGTGCGGGAAGTGGAGCCCGCCGATCGCGGTGAGTGCGGCTTCGCGGACCTGCGGGTCGGGATCGCCCAGCGCCTTGCGAACGATCACGAAGGAGCGCTTGAAGTAGAGGAAGCGGAGCGCCCGAACGGCGGCGCGACGGATCAAGGGATCGGTGGATGCGTAGAGCTTCTCGAGCGGCGAGAGCGCGGCGTACGACTGCAGCTCGCCGAGCAGATCGGCGACGTGGACCAGCGTCTCGGACTCGCCGGCGGCGTTGCGCGCCTGGGCGTCGGCGAGCGTGAGCAGCACGACGAGCGCGCGGCGGCGGATGCCGTTCGGATAGCGGAGGTCACCGACGATCGAGGCCGCGACGGAGAAGGCATCGCCATCCATCTCCCACTCGAGGAGATCGACGAACCAGATGTCGGCGTACGCGTGCTGCTGCTTGAGGTAGTCCGGTAGACCGGGGAGCTCGACGGGCGGCGACGCCAGGCCCTTGTAGCGCTGCGCGATCGTGGAGAACCGCTTCTTCGCACGGTCGGGGAGCTCGAGGCTCGCGAGCTTCTCGAAGCACTCGCGGACGGAGGGGTAGTCACCGACGGCGGAGTGCTGGGAGGCGGCGGCGAGCAACGCGTTCTCGGTCATCTGCACCGGCACGCCGGTTTCGACGAACTTGTCGGCGCACCGCATCCAGGTGAGCGCGGACTTGTGCTGGTAGTGGCGGTCGTACGGGAGGCCGGCGCGGGCGGCGAAGGCGGCGGCTTCCTGGTAGAGCGTGGCGGCGGCGTGGAGCTCGCCGCGCTCGAGCGCGAGCTTGATGAAGTCCTCGTAGTACTGGAGGACGTAGAACTTGAGGTTGTCGTCGCGGAGGACGCGGATGCAGTTGACGTAGCCCTCGGCGAGGTTCTCGAACTGCGACGATTCCTTGCCGAGCTTGAGCAGGATCTGGAAGCAGTCGAACGCGCGCTCGAGCTCGCCGACCTGCTCGAAGTCGTCGGCGACTTGCTCGAGCTTGCGCTGCGATTCGATCAGCGCGCGCCGCGCTTCGGTGGAAGCGGCGTCGAGGCGAACGGCCGCGAGGCCGTAATTGAAGTGGACGAGGGCTTGCTCGTACGGGCGCTGGACCATGCCGGCGGCGTGGACGAGCGCCTTCCACGCGGCGGTGGCGTCGGTGAACTGCTTGGCCTTCTCGAACGCGACGGCGGCGTGGACCGGGAGACGCGCGCGTTGATAGAGCTGCGCTGCCTCGGTCCACTTCTTCTCGATCTCCGAGAGCCGTGCACGCAGCGCGACGTGCTCGTCACCGCCGAGCTGACTGCGCGCCAGATCGAAGTAGTGGAGATAGAGGTAGACGAACGCGGCCTCGCGCGGACGCTTGAGGTGTTGATAGATCTCGCCGAGCCGGCGCAACCAATCGTCGTACTCGTAGTTGATGACGTGGGTCTGGCCGATCAGCTCGCGATAGTGGCGCTCGGCCTCGGCCCACCTGCCCTGCTGGACCATCGCCTCCGCCTGGTCGGCGGTGGACTCGATCGAGTTGAACGTGCGGCGCGCCATCAGCGAGGCGGCTTGGGGAGTGGTGGCGGTGACTCGCTCGCGCGGCGCATGCGCATGGATTCACCGGGCTGCTTCGGCATCCGCAGGCTCTCCGACGACACGGCCTGTGTGGGCGGTTGCTTGCGGGGCGTCGAGCGGGTGGCATCGCCGACGATGTCGAGCGCGCGACGCTGCCGCTCGGCGCGACTGGTGAGGACATCGCCGCTGACGATCTGCGAGCGATCGAGCTGGGCGACGAACTCGGGGAGCTGGTCGCTCGACGGCAACACGACGACGCCGTAGAGGAACGCCTGCTGCTTGAGCGACGTCATCAGCTCGGGCTCGATGTGACACTGGCCGTGCGTGATCGTGTAGAGCACGACGCGGCGCTTCTGCTCGCGGCGCAGCCGGGTGACCTCGACGAGGAGTTGCCGGAACACCTTGCCGTAGTTGCGGCCGCGCTCGCTGCGGAACGACAGCAGGTACGGCACGGGCACCTGGCCGGAGCGGCCGATCTTGATCGTCTCGTGGAGGCGCGAGTCGAAGAACCGCACCCAGATCTCGTCACCCTCGAGGGTCAGCTTCTTGATCAGCGCGAGTGCGAGCCCACGCGCGAACACCTGGCGCTGGCCGCGCATCGAGGCAGAGCAATCGATCAGCAGGTACTGGAGGCGACGCTCGTCCTCGCGCTGCTTCTCGCGACCGTAGTAGAGCAGCTCGCTATCGACGACCTTCTGCTCGAAGATCTCGCGGTCGTACGCGAGCTCTGACAGCACGAGCGAATCGATGTTGCCCTTGCGCTCGATCGACGCGTAGCCGTCGACGGCGAACGTCTGCGCGCCGGTGGTGCGGCGGGTCTCGAGCACGGACGGGAGCAGATCGAGCGAGAAGTTCGCGACGTCGTTGGCCTCGGGCGAGCCGAGCGCGGCGAACAGATCGACGAGATCGATCGCACCGCCGAGCGCTTCACTGCCCGATGCGCTGTCTTCCTTGAACAGCCCGAGCAGGCGCACGGTGTCGAGATCGATCAGCTCGACCTGCGTGTAGACGTGCATCGACTGCGCGACCAGGTGCTCGACGAACGCCCACAGACCACGCGGATCGAAGTCCTTGAAGTGATCCGCGAAGTCGACCTCGCCGAGGATGCCGAGATCGAGCGGCAGGGGCTCCGCGCCGGCGCTCTTGCTGCGATCGCGCCAGCGGTTGTAGGTGTCGCCGAGGATCCGCGACAGCAGCACGGCGACCATCTCGTCGCGCAGTCGCAAGCCGGCGAGCCGCTCGGTGACCTCGGAGGCGGCGATGTTCTCGAGCAGCTTGCGGTACTGCTCGAGCTGCCCTCTCATCGTTCCCGGCAGCTGGACGCGTGCGAGCTGTGCTTCGCGACCGCGGAGCGTGTACCCGCCGGTGCCGCGCGTCATCGACAGCATCACGCCGATGTCGTGGATCAGGAAGAGTGGAAGGTGGACGCCCATCCGCGCGAGCGAGTTGCTCCACGCGGCGGCGCGGACGATCGCCATCGGAGTGTCGACCTGGACATGCGACAGCACCATGGTCGCGACCTGGCGCGCCAGGAAGCTGCGTCTCCGCTCCGCCGGAATCGGCACGCCTGGAAACTAGCACGCGGTCCCTCGGGTAGTATCGCGGGCATGAACCTGTACGACGCGACGGTCCCCATCTTCACCAAGCACCTGCATGCCATCGAGGGCTGGCTCGACAAGGCCGTCGCGTACGCGGAGAAGAAGAAGTTCGACCCGGAGATCCTGCTCCAGGCGCGGCTCGCCCCGGACCAGTACCCGTTCCTCCGCCAAATCCAATCCGCCTGCGATCAGGCGAAGTGGACGGTCGCGAAGCTCACCGGCAAGGAGGGGCCGTCACACCCCGACACCGAGAAGACGCTCGCCGAGGTTCGCGCGCGCGTCAAGACGGTGTGCGATTACCTCGGCACGTTCAAGCCGGAGGACTTCAACGGCGCCGAGGAGCGTCCGTGCCGCCACGCGTACTTCCCTGAGGGGAAGAGCATCCGCGGCGGCGATTACCTCGACCACCTCGCGCTGCCCAACTTCCACTTTCACATGACGATCGCGTACTCGATCCTGCGCCACAACGGCGTCGATCTCGGCAAGCAGGATTTTATCAGCTCGCTTCCCTGGAAGTAGCTCGCTCCGCAGGTCGACTCACTCGTAGGTCTTGGGCTTGACCTCTTTGACCTCGAGCACGGTGCCGGTCGTGGCGGCGGCGTCGCCGCGCGTGCAATTGTTTGGTGAGTGCGGGGGGGCGATCATCACGTAGTATTTATAGT
>JANNBP010000030.1:0-8387 GCA_031385555.1 Deltaproteobacteria bacterium
CCGAGGCGATCTCCGAAGTGGCGGAGCTCCGGGTCGTGTTTGATGCCAGCAGCGCCGCGGCCCGGGGATAGACACGCCGGTCAGATTTCGGGGTACCGTCGGCGCGTCGTGAGGTTGTCATTCCTGTCCATCCTCCTGTTCGCTGCGTGCAGCTCGGATGCTGGTGTTCCGAAGGACAAGCCGGTGGAGACACCGCCCGGCAAGTTGGCCGGCGTGTTCCCCGATCGCTTCGACTGCACGTCGATCGTCACGATCGACACGCTCGCGCAGCTGCTCGGCGGGAACGCGCGCCGGGTCGAAGGCCCGATGGGTGGTCAGCGTGGCGTGCCGAAGCCGTGCGAGTACGAGGTGCAGAGCGATCCGCCCGCGAAGTACTCCTACGACTTCGATTGCCGCGAAGGCTACAAGAAGACCGCCGACGCGCTGTTCAAGCAGTATCGCGAGCAGAACGCCGCGCGCATCGAGGAGTACAACCGCGTCTCGGATGCCGGCCCGCCGACGAAGGCCCCGAAGGGCGCCGAGGATGCCGCGGTCGAGATGAAGCAGCCGAGCGAGGCGCAAGACGTCGCGGTCGGTGCGAAGGGTCTCGATCACAACGATCAAGGCATCCTGTTCATCGACGACGATGCACCCTGCTACGTCCGCGTCTACGGGCCCGATCCGGCGAAGCGCCTCGAGCTCGCGAAGCTCGTCGCGAAGAACCTGACCTACGCCAACGCGCCGATGGACCCGCGTCCCCTCAAGTAGGCGAGAACACTTGCTCGCAGTCAGGGAACCGCCCGAGGCATCCCGACTGCTACCCCTGATACCCCATCAGGGATTGGCCTGCGGGTCGACGTACGGCGGCGATGAAACAACTGTTGATGGTTGCGCTAGCTGGGTGCGCCTTGGAGTCTGTCCCGGACCTAGCCGACATCTCGAGTGAAGTCACGAGTGCCAACAAGCTCGCCGCCAACAAGCTCGCTGCGAACAAACTAGCCGCCAACACACTCGCCGCGAATTCGATGAGGGCGAGCTCGCTCTCGCAGAGCCCCTTGATCGAGACACCCGAGGGTCGCGAGGTCCTCTCCTACATCGTCTCTTGTGCGCTCCGAGAGGGGCAATCGATCCAGGTCCGTGACCGAGAGGGGCGGCTCTACGAGTTCGCTGGCTCGATAGGGCTCGCATCGGCGTGGGCGAGTCGCGAGCCGACAGTCAGCGAACGCCGCTGGGTCTCGGCGTGCGTGCTGTCACGCACGAACTTGTATGGCATCCGTGTCGAGCTGTCGATGCGCGGCTCGCACGCAGCGCTCGCCGGATCCGTCCGCGAATCGCTCGACTATGCGCTCGTCGAGGGCGCGTTCTATGGAGATCTGTTCGCGGAGGACGGCCCGAAGATGTACGCATGCGCGGCCGAGGTACGGGACCTCGACCTCGAGCTGTCCACCCAGGACCTTCGTGCGTGTGCGATCTCCGAGGACGGCAAGCTCACCGGCTGCGGCTTCACGTACACCGGCAAGTGCAGCGTCATCGACGTCTCGCTCGCGCCCGCGTGCAACAGCGTCGCGTTCCCGTATCAGCGATGCCGCGCCGGTCGTGGTCGGGGTGACGAGATCTACGCCGAGGTCATCACGGTGTCGCTCGCCACCGCGCTGGGGACCAACGCCCACCCACCCAACTGATCAGAACGCCGACTCGAAGCCGGCGATGAACCGCAGGGCACCCGCGTTCGGACCGTCGAGCGGGAACGCGAAGTCGAAGCGAAACAAGTCGCGCGCCGTCTGCGGGATCAACATCCGGAAGCCCGCTCCGACATCGTGATGGAGCGCGATCTTCGCGTTGCCGTTGAACGTGTCCCCGACGCCGCCGACCTCGTAGAACAACACGCCGCCGTAGCGAATCACCCACAGCGGGCGGGGCGTGGTGCGGAGCTCGATCTGCGTGCGCATCAACCGATCGCCGGTGCGCGTGCCCGAGAACTCGTTGATCAAGAAGCCGCGCAGGCCGTTGTCGGAGCCGATCGCGAAGAAGCTGTTGTTGATGTCGCGCCAGCGCGTGGCGATCGTCGACTCGGCGACGATCCGCGCCCATTTGTAGGTGGGCGTGACGAGGCGAAGGCCGAGCGTCGTGGTGTTGTTGACGAGCTCGCGATCGCCGTCGTTGTCGATGTCGCGGTACTGCGTCGACATGCTGACCGACGGCCGCACCAGCCCGTCGCGACACCACGGGAAGCCCCATGACGCCGACCAGCTCGCGCGCTGGAAGTTGAAGTCCGAGCCGAGCAGCTTGAGCCCGGCCGAGTACGACAGGTCGACCGTGGGGCCGAACCGCGCATCCTCGGCGAGCTCGTAGGTCGAGACGTTGCGGAACGTCTTGAACACCGGCACGAAGAAGCCGTACGAGATGAACGGGGTCGAGGTCATCTCGTTGCGCGGCAGCACGTCGCGGATGAACGCTTCGCGCTCGAGCGCGCTGCCCGGGAACGACGCGAGCGGTCGCGGATCGGTGTTGTCGACGCTGTAGCCGACCGAGAGCTGCTGCTTGACCTTGGTGCCCCACTGGCGCACCGCCGAGGCGGTGGTGTCCCATCGCTTCATCTTGTACTGGACACCGATCAGGCTCGCGTCGACCGCGTCGCGCGCGATGTCGAGCTGGCTCTGGAAGCGATTGTTCGAGTCGAGCGGGAACTTGCACTCGCCCGACGAGCAATCGACCGGCAGCAGGCCGAGGCCGCGGAACCGGCGATCGATCGCGTAGCGATGCGAGAACGAGATGCCGACGCCCCACTTGCTGGCGAGCGAGAACAGCGGCTTGCTCAAGGAGAACGAGCTCTGCGTACCTTCGCGATTGAAGCCCGGCGTGTCGCTCTCCGAGATCGTGGGCGGCCCGTCGGAGAAGCCGAGCCTCTCCTGGAGGTTCTGCCGGTTGAGGATGAAGTCGAAGCGCGCGCGAAAATCGAGCTTGAGCCCGAGGAGGTTCTTGTCGATGAAGATCGGGCCGGTCGCGATCGCGCCCTGATCCATGCTGAAGCCGGCGGCGAACACCGAGCGGCGGCCGAGGAAGTTGTTCTCGGACAGCGCGATCGACAGGTTGGTCAGCGAGCCCTGCTGGAACGTGTACTGGGTGTTGAGGCGAAGGCTCCAGATGTCGCGCGTCACCACGAGCATGTCGACGCTCCCAGCCTCAGCAGACACCACCGGGATCACCACCACGACGCTCGTCCACAACGGATCGCGGAGCCGGCGCGCGGTCTCGTTGACGCGGTCTTGATCCCAGACTTCGCCGGCGTTGATCACGAGCTCGTTCGCGATCGCGCGCTCTTTTGTCGTGACGTGGAAGTGATTGAAGAACTCGAGCAGGCCGAACTTCTCGGCGAACACGTCCTCGTTATAGATGTGGACCTTCGCGATCCGCTTGCCCCACGGCGCCGGTTCGACGGCGTAGCCGCGCTTCACGATCGCGCGCGTCACGCTCTGCCTCTCGAGCGAGGACAGCGTCGCGAGCCAGTCGCAACTCGCGTCCTTCGCCACGCACTTCTGTTCGGCGAGCTGGCGATCCAGACGAGAGTCGGCCCTGGCAAGCCCGCACGCGAGAATCGCCCACGCGATCAGAGCCCCGAGCAAACGCACGCCGCACATCGTACACGTGCGAGAGGTCGGAGTAAGATGACAACGTGTACTGTCCCGTCTGCCATTCGGAATATCCGGCCGACTGGAAGGCGTGTCCGAAGGACGCGAGCAGCCTTCTAACGTCCTCCCAGATCGGCAAGTACCGCATCGAAGGCATGCTCGGCGTCGGCGGTATGGGCGCGGTCTACAAGGCCACCAACCCCGATATCAAGGGCTCGCGCGTCGCCATCAAGGTGATGAACCCGGCGATCGCGCAGGCCGAGCAGATCCGCGAGCGCTTCAAGCGCGAGGCCGCCGCGGTCGCCGCGCTGCGTACCTCGCACGTCGTCAAGGTCTTCGACTTCAACGCCGAGCCCGACGGCACGCTGTATCTGGTGATGGAGCTGCTCGACGGCCACGCGCTCCGCGACGAGATCTTGCCGGCGCCGAACTACATGGATCTCGCGCGCATCCAGATGGTGATGGAGGGCGCGCTCAAGGGGCTCGCCGCCGCGCACAGGGTCGGCATCGTCCACCGCGATCTCAAGCCGGAGAACATCTTCGTCGCCGACACCGACGACGGTGAGGTGCCCAAGCTCCTCGACTTCGGCATCGCGCGCGTGCGGACGCAGGACAAGAACCTGACGCATACCGGCAGCCTGATGGGCACGGCCTCGTACATGGCCACCGAGCAGATCGCCGCCGGCGTCGGCGAGATCGGGCCGTGGAGCGATGTCTACGCGATGGGCGCGATCTTGTACGAGATGCTCGCCGGCGCCCCCGCGTTCGGCGGCAACACCGTGACCGAGGTGCTGCAGCGGGTGCTCAAGTCCGAGATCGTGCCGCTCGCGTCGGTGCGCCCCGGGCTGTCGAACGAGGTCTACGCGCTGGTCGAGCGCTGCATGAGCACGACACCCTCGGTCCGTCCGCAGGATGCCGAGGCGATGCGCGTCGCGCTGGGCGCCGCGCGCATGGTCCCGCAGGGCACGCTGATCCCACCGCCTCACAAGACGCGGGTCGATTCGATCCCACCGGTGCACGTCGGGTCGAGCCCGGGCGGCACGGCACTCGGTGTGATGGCCACCGAGGCTCGCGAGACGCCGATGCCCAAGCTGACGCCTCCGCCAGCGACGGGAGCCACGCCGGCTCCACCGATCACGCCGACCACGCCGATCCGGCCGAGTGACGTCTCGGGGTTCGGCCCGACCGTCGGCGTCACCTCGAGCTCCGGCGCGAGCACTGCCTCGATCGACCCTCCCAAGAAGTCCAAGCTGCCGCTGATCCTCGGCGGCGTCGCGGTCGCCGGCATCGGCGCGTTCGTCGCGGTCAAGGTGGCGGGTGGCGGTGGCGACGGCAAGCCGGTGACGAAGGCGGATGCAGGGGTCGTCGCGGTGACCACGCCCGATGCCGGCACGTCGGACGCTCCTCCGGTGCAGCCGATGGTCGATGCCCCACCCGAAGATCCGCTGCCGGCGTTCACCAAGGACATGGTGGCGGTCGCGGCCGGCGAGTACGACGTCGGTGAGGAGACGCCCGGCAGTGCCGGATCGCGCAAGCTCGCGAAGGTCAGCGTCGACGCGTTCTTCCTCGACAAGGACGAGATCACGCTCGATGCCGTGCGCAAGGCGCTGACCTCGCCGAAGCTCGGCGGTGCCCCGGGGGATGCCGGCACCCTGCCCGCGCGCAGCGTGACGTGGGGCCAAGCGGTCGCCACGTGCAAGGCGCTCGGCAAGCGGCTGCCGACGGAGAACGAGTGGGAGATCGCCGCGCGGACGACGCCGAAGGATCCGGCGAAGGCAGCGCTCAAGACGGCGAGCGGCAAGCTGGTCGCGACCGCGCACACCGACTGCTCCAGCGCTGGGCTGTGCGACATGCTCGGCGGCGTGATCGAATGGACCGCCGACGCCGGGGCGAAGGGTAACGACAAAGTGGTTCGTGGTGCCGCGTTCACGGTGTCGGCAGCGGCGGGTTGGGCGGCGACGATCTTCTTCCGCACGTCGGTCCCGCCCACCGCGGATCCCGAGGTCGGGTTTCGTTGCGCGTGGAGTAAGAATTCGGCACTCCGTCCCGAACCCGACGCGCCCAAGACCGGCGAACTGCCACCGACCGAGCCCAGGGTCGCCACGCCAGCTCCGAAACCTTCGCAGGCCTGCGACGACGTCGAAGGCATGTATCAAGAGGCACGTCGCCTGACGGCGACCGGGAACCACGCCGCCGCGATAGCGAAGGCCGAGGCCGCGATCGCGTGCAAGCCCGAGCCGCGCGGCTACGTGACGATCGCGATCGCCGCGTGCTCGTCGGGCAATGCGAGCAAGGCCGCCGCCGCCGGGGCCAAGCTTCAGGGGCCCGGACAGCGCATGGTCGTCGGCCAGGCGTGCGCGGAGGCGGGGATCGCGCTCCCGGGGTTCGAGGCGTTCAAGGTTCGCGATCGCGATCGACCGCGTCGCGGTAACAAGCGCTGAGCACGCATTTCGCCGGGCACTCGCGATACGGTGGTGCGCTGTGGGGGAATCGATGCTGCGTTTGCTGCTGATCGGAGTTGTTTGTCTTGCTGCGCCTTCGGCGTGGGCCATTCCGCGAAGTGACTGCCCTGCGGGCACTGCGTGGGACATCGCCGCGGGTGCATGCGTCAAGAAGAAGGCCGCGCCGCGAATGTCTCCGCAGGAGAAGTTCGAGCGCGCGAGCGATGACATCGAGGGTCGCGGCAAGGCGCCCGATCCGAAGCGCGGGCTGACCACGCTCGAGCAGACGTGCACCGGCGACAAGCACGGGCCGTCGTGCCGGTTGCTCGGCTTCCTCTACGTCCGCGGTCGTGCGCCGGCGGCGAAGGATGACAGGAAGGCCGCCGACTACTTCGCGAAGGGGTGCAGCGCAGGCGATCTCGAAGCGTGCACCGACGTCGGAGACCTCGCGGTTCGCACCGGCGACTACGGCAAGGCGCGGATAGCGTTCCAGCATGGCTGCGAGCTCGGCAGCGGGGTCGCCTGTGCGCGCGATGGTGACCTGCTCGACACCGGCATGGGTGGCGGCAAGGACTCGACGACCGCCACTGCGATCTTCAAGAAGGCGCTCGACAAACTTACCCCGCAATGCCCGGCCACGGGCTGGGCCGATGGCGCCGCGTGTGCGTGGCTCGGTTGGATCTACGAGAACGGCAAGGGCGCGAGCAAGGATCTCGCCAAGGCGGTCACCGCATACCGCTCGGGCTGCAACGCCGGTCACGGCGAGGCGTGCATGAACCTCGGCAAGGCGCTCGACGCCGGGTACGGCGGCAGCAAGGACGAAGCCGGCGCGAACAAGGCGTACGACCGCGCCTGCACCGACTTCGACAACGCCGACGCGTGCCAGAAGATCGGCGAGCGCCTCGGGATGGCGAAGCAGGATCTGCCGCGCGCGTTCAAGCTCGCGGAGCGCGGGTGCCAGCTCGATCCGAAGTACTGCGGCACGCTCGCCGAGTTCTATCGGCTTGGCTTCGGCATCGACGCGAAGGATCAGACCAAGGCGACCGCGAACTACCGCAAGGCCTGCGACAACGGCGGCCTCGGCTGGTGCCAGAACTTCGGCGAGCGCGCGGCCGAGGGCAACGGCATGACGAAGGATCTCGCCGTCGCGGTCCTCGCGCTCGAGAAGGCATGTCTCGGGCGCTACTTCGGCAGCTGCGGCATCGGTGCGCGCTTGCTGATCGAACGCGACGAGCACGCGCGTGCCTCCAAGCTCGCGAAGCAAGGCTGCGACGACGACGACGGCGACTCGTGTTACCGGCTCGCCTGGATCACGCAGAACGGCAAGGGTGGGATCACGGCTTCGGTGGAGGAGGCGTTCAAGTCCTACGAGAAGTCGTGCAAGCTCGAGTCACCGGTCGGTTGCGATGGGCTCGCGAGCATGCACGCGGCAGGTACCGGCACCGCGAAGGATGGGCCGAAGGCCCTGGAGCTCTACAAGAAAGCGTGTGAGGGCAACGGCAAGCAGCTGTTCGCCGAAGCCTGCAAGAAGGCGGCGAAGACGATCTACGACGGCGACGGCGTGCCGAAGGATCCGAAGGCCGCGCTCGTGCTGTATAGCCGCGCGTGCGAGTACACCATCGCCGACAGCTGCAAGCTGCTCCCCCAGCTCAACGCCGAGGTGCGCGGCAAGGTCGAGGACATCACCAAGGTCCTCGAGGCGTCGTGCAAGACCGGCTTCGACGAGGCGTGCTTCGGGCAAGCCGACGCGCTGTCGCTGACCGACACCGAGGCGAATCGCCGGGCGGCGTACGACATCTTCAAGGAGGCGTGCGGTCGCAAGAACGAGGTCGGCTGCATTCGCCAGGCGGACCTGCTCGCCGCCGGCCGTGGCGTCGGCAAGGATCTCGCGAAGGCCGAGGAGCTCTACAAGGCGACGTGCGAGGCCGGCTACCTCTACGCGTGCAGCGGCCTCGGCACGCTGCTGACGCAGAACAAGAAGTCCGAGCAGGCCGTCATGTACTACAAGCGCGCGTGCGAGGGTGGATTCTCCGACGCGTGCAACGGCATCGGCTTCATGTACTACACGTCGAACGGCGTACGTTGGGACATCACGCAGGCGGTCGGCTACTTCATCAAGTCGTGCGAGCTCGGGAGCTTGTCGGGCTGCGCGAACGTCGGCGAGATGTATCGCTACGGCATCGGCAAGAAGCTCGATCACAAGCAGGCGTTCGAGCACTACAGCAAGTCGTGCACGCCGCCGACGGTGGAGAGCGGATGCGGAGGCATGGGCCACTACCTGCTGACGGGTGAAGGCGGCATCACCGTCGATCTCAAGAAGGCCGAGACCGTGCTGCGC
>JANNBP010000036.1:0-69384 GCA_031385555.1 Deltaproteobacteria bacterium
CACCAGCACCGGCGCGATCAGCGATCGCTTGCTCAAGCTCCTCGGCTCACCGCGCCACCCGATGGCCGCGCCGGTGATCGTCGCGAATCGGATCGCGTGCGTGTTCGTGGTCGCGGAGCCGCTCGGGCCCGGCAACTCGGAGCCCGAGCTCTCGCAGCTCGCGTTCGCCCTCGGCGACGCCTACGAGCGCATCGTCCGCGATCGGAAGTAATTCGATCCGCGCCGACACGTGGGCGGGTTGATCACCGGCATTCGCGATACCGTGTGCCGTGGCCACCGCGCTTACTGCCGCACATCGCAGCTGGCGCATCAAGATCTTCGCGTCGACCTGGTTCGCGTACGTCGGCTTCTACTTCTGCCGCAAGCCATTCTCGGCGGCGAAGAGCGCGATCGGGAGCGAGTACGACTGGGACGCGACGACGCTCGGCAACATCTGGGCGTCGTACCTGATCGCGTATGCGATCGGTCAGTTCCTCGCCTCGTGGATGGGGACCAAGCTCGGGGCTCGCAAGAATGTCCTCCTCGGGATGCTGCTGTCGACCACGGTCACGCTCGCGATGGGCATCGTCCCGAGCGTGCCGATGCTGATGGCTCTCGTCGCGATCAACGGGCTCGCGCAGGCCACGGGATGGTCGGGCAACGTCGGCACGATGGCGAGCTGGTTCGCGAAGAGCGAGCGCGGCCGCGTGATGGGGCTGTGGTCGACGAACTTCACGATCGGCTCGCTGGTCTCGGGGCTCGCGATGACGGCGGTCCTCGCCCAGCGCGACGAGCTCGCGAGCTTCTCGTTCGTCTACGACATCAAGGTCTACGAGCCCGAGCCGTGGCGATGGTGCTTCTACCTCGGCGCGATCGTGCTCGCCCTCATCACGGTTCAGTTCTACTTCTTCCAGCGCAATCGCCCCGAGGATCTCGGGCTCGCGCCGATCGATGACCCGGCCACACCCGGCGACGAATCGAAGCTCGACGACGAGCCGCGTAGCGACCTGCCCGGCGGGCTGTCGCGCGAGGCCTGGAAGAACCTCCTGCTCGTCGGTGGCTTCTACTTCTTCGCGAAGTTCGTCCGCTACGCGGTGTGGTCGTGGTCCGCGTACTTCCTGCAGGAGAACTTCAAGCTCAGCGCGGCCAGCGCCACCGGCTACTCGGTGGTGTTCGATCTGATGGGCATCCCCGGCGTCTACATCACCGGCTGGATCTCCGATCGCTATCTCAACAGTCGGCGCGCCGGCATCTCGCTCGTGATGATGCTCGCGATGACGGTGGTCACGCTGCTGCTGATGCTGTTCGGCAGCTCCAGTGTGTCGATGTTCATCATCCTGCTCGGCGCGGTCGGCTTCACGCTGTACGGCCCCGATGCCCTGCTGACCGGTGCAGGAGCGATGGACATCGGCGGCCGCCGCGCCGCGACCTACGCGACCGCCGTGATCGCCGGGTTCGGCGCGCTCGGGCCGATCGTGCAGGAGCTGGTCATCCCGCGGCTCTACGATCAGAAGGCCGCCCAGGAGACCGGAGACCTCGGCCCGGTGTTCGCGCTGCTGTTCGGTAGTGCCGCATTCGCGAGCGTGTTTTGCGCCGTGCTGACGTGGCGCAACCGCGGTGGCAAGGGTGTCTAGTCGTCTGCGGGTCCCGGCTCGGGGACGAGGCACCCAGCATTCGCCTGGCCTTCGGAGCGACACAGGCGAATGCTGTGTCTGATCAGCTAGGATGAACGAGGTGCCGTCACCTGCCTCGATCTTGATCGTCCACGCGGATCGCAAGACGCAGCGCACCGTGCAACGCATCCTGGGCGTCACCGGTTATCGCGTCGACGTCGCCGACGATCTCGAGCAAGCCATTCGGCTCCTCGCGCACAGCCGCCCCGTCCTCGTCGTGTTCGATGGCTCGCTCGCCTCTCCTGCGGCCCTCGTCGAGGCCGCCCGCGTCACCGGTACCGAGGCATGCATGACCCTGCTCGGGCCGGCCTCCGCCGATCGCGTTCCCGAGATCCTCGGGCTCGGGGCGGTGACGAACCTGTTGGTCCACCAGATGCCGATCCTCGCCGAGGAGCTGGTGATCACCGCGCAGAAGCTGATCCGCCACGACCTGTTCGGCGTCGAGAAGTACCTGCTGTGGGGCACGCAGCTCCACGAAACGATGGTCACCCGCGGCAGCCAGCGCCCCGAATTGGTCGCGCAGCTCGCCGATCAGGTGCGCTCGTTGGGGCAGAGCGCACGGATCAGCTCGATGGCGATGCTGGTCGCCGACGAGCTGCTGTCGAACGCCGTGCACAACGCCCCCATCAATTCGGCCGGCGCGCACTACCGCAAGGACCTGCCACGCGAGCTCGAGCTGCATCTCGATGACCGCCACCAGGTCCGCGTGCGCTGGGGGTGCGACGCGCGCTACCTCGCGATCGAGGTCACCGACCTGTTCGGCAGCCTCGATCGCGACACCATCCTCGCCTCGCTCGCGAACAACGACGTCCGAGAATCCGGTGGTGGCGCCGGGATGGGCATCGCGTTGGCCTACCGTTCCTGCGATCACCTGGTATTCAATCTCGCACCCGGCGTGCGCACCGAGATCATCGCCCTCATCGACGTTCGATATCCGCCTACGGAACGCACGCCGGCGTCGTCGTACAACGTGTTCGTGGAGAGGTCCTCGTGATGGAAACCCGTGGCCGCATGACGATCACCGACCAAGGCGACGCGCTCCTGATCGGAGGCGCGATCGACGAAGCCGCGGCGCTCCACGAGCTCCCCGGGCGGGCCCGCAACGGCGCCCTCGTCCTCGATCTCGCCGCCGTCACGTTCATCAACTCGCTCGGTGTGCGCGACTGGATCCGGATGCAGGCGGCTGCGCAGAGCAGTGCCCTGAACGTCGAGCTCCGCCGGGTCGCCGAGCCGCTCGTCCATCAGCTCAACATGATCATCGCTACCCGCGGCAACGCGACGGTGACCTCGTTCTTCGCGCCGTACGAGTGCGATAGCTGCGGCCGTGAAGAATCGCTGTTGATCGATGCCATCGCCCACGCCGATCGCCTGAGCCGGCTCGACCCGCCCCCGATGACCTGCCCGGAGTGCCAGTCGGAGATGGCGTTCAACGACTTCCCGGAGCGTTACTTCTCGTTCCTGACGATGTAAGAACGGGGCGCAGTGCTAGCCGACTTCGCGAAATGGGTCCAGGGGCTGATCCAGGACCTCGGGTACCCGGGCCTGTTCGTGTTGATCGTGCTGGAGAGCACGATGGTCCCCATCCCGTCGCTGCTCGTGATGCCATTCGCCGGCTTCCTGTGCACCGAGGCGGGGGGTCAGGTGTTCTCGCTGCCCGTGATCTTGGTCATCAACAGCGGCGCGGCGATCACAGGCTCCTTGCTGTCGTACTGGCTCGGTCGCGCCGGCGGTAAGCCGCTGCTGCTCAAGTACGGCAAATGGGTGTTCGTGCGTCCCAAGGACATCGACAAGACCGAGGCGTACTTCCAGCGCCACGGCGGTGCCACGGTCCTGATCGCCCGCTTCCTGCCGGTGGTTCGCCACCTGATCTCGATCCCTGCCGGCATCGCGAAGATGCCGTTGCCGAAGTTTCTTACCCAGACCTTCCTCGGCTCCACGATCTGGGGCGGCGGACTGATGGTCCTCGGCTACGGTCTCGGCTCGAAGTGGGAGGAGGTCTCGACCGAGCTCAAGAAGTACGACCTCGCCCTCGCCGGAGTGATCGTGCTAGCCCTCCTGGCACTAGGAATCAGGTTCGTGCTACGTCGGCGTCGTGAGCGCAACCCGCAGGGTACGCCCACGACCTCGGACTGAACTTCCCGGGTAAACCGGGTATCTTCTAGACTCCTTCCATTCGGCGTACCCCATCGTGACCGAGCCTCCCGTGCGCTCCACACCGTCAGCCTCCGCGACGAACCCGAATCTCAAGATCACGGGTGCGGGTCAGTCGTTTGTCAGCGTCCTCGATCGCCGCGAGACCGAGCTGGTGCAGCGCGCCCTGGTCGCCGTCACCGCACGCTCGCCGGCGGATGCCGAGATCCTCCGTGGGTTGCTCGAAGAGCTGCGCGCCACGTCGAACCTCCTCGATCGCCAGCGTCCGCTGCGCCGTCCCACCGCGCTCGGTGGAGAAGCTCGCGACGAGCAGACCTTGATGGAGCACCTGTGCACGCTCGACGGTCTGTCGGGAGATCTGGCGCTGCCGCTCAAGGCCACGCTGTCGCGCACGTACCTCCTCACCAAGATCAACTTCCTCCGCGGCTTCGTGAAGGCCACGTCGGTGACCGATGGCTGCGGCCCGATCGCCACCGAGCTGCGGGAGGAGCTCGCACAGTCGATCTACACGCTGCTCGCCGAGGAGCTGTTCCTCGCGCTGCTGCGCAAGCCGGATGTCTCGCGCCGCACCAAGCAGCGCGCCGCCGATCAACTGATCACCGTGTGGGATGACGCCGCGCTCGAGATCGACGATTTCGCGCCGCTGCTCGAGTCCGCGTGGCATGCCCGCAACCGGATCAGGAGCGCGTACGGCACGTTGCTCGGTGCGACCGAGACGTTCCGACTCGTCACCGAGGATTGCTCTCCCGACGTGATCGACTTCTTCGGCCGCGACGGGATGTCGGCCGACGAGAGCGCCGCGTTCGAAGAGTTCCTGTTCAACATGACGAGCGAGGAGCTCGCCACGCTGCGCCGCGCGATGCAGCAGCAGCACGTCTCCGCGGCGAGCCCCGCGTGGGCTGCCGAGGTGCTCGGCCGCTCGCTCGAGGAGCTCGAGCATTCCCACGAGATCGACCCGATCTCGCTGTATCGCTCGTACCAGCGCCGCCAGCTCGCAGCCGACTTCCGCTTGATGTCCGGTGCACCGGGCCCTCGCCGCACGGCCGAGGGCTACTTGATGGTGTACCTGCTCGATCAGCAGTAACGACGAAACGCCCTCGCCGTGATGGCCGAGGGCGTTCGCGACGCTAGGAGCAGTGCTGGTTACGGGCTGACCGCGTCGAGGAACACCGTGGTCGGGTTCGCGTAGGTCTTGCCGTTCGCGACGCACGACGTCGCGGTGCCGCTCGCGTCGAGCGAGCAGGTGGCGGCACACGACGAAATGCCCGGGTTCGCCATCGAGCAGTTCCCCGGCTGCGCGCACTGGCGGTCGACGTGCGTCGGACCGTCGCTGTCACACGCGCCCCAGTAATTATCGGCGCCCGGGAACAGATTCCCGTAGAAGATGCCTTCGGGATAGATGTGGCTCGCGGCCTCGCCGGGATCCATGCCGTAGCCGGTGCCACGGATCGAGATCGTGACGTTGCGTCCGAACGCGTTGAGTCGCGAGAACAGGCACGAGCTGACCGTGCGCTGCGAGGTCTGGTTCAGCGGCGACGCCGACCAGGTCGGAGCGAGCCCGAACTGACCGACGTAGGTGAACGAGCCGCCCGTATAGGTGCCGGTGATCGAGAAGCTCGTCGGCATCGCGCACTGGATCAGATAGAGGAGCGCGCCTCGCCCCTGCTTGGTCACCGAGAGATTGTTGACGACCGTTTGGGTGAGGGTGTTCGCGGTGATCCCGAGCGACTGGATGTCTTCCGGTGTCAGGCCGTTCGCCGCCAGCTTTTCCTGGTGCGGACCTTCGTCGAAAGACGTGTCGTCTTCGGTGGTGGGGTTGGTGCTGGTGTCGACCGGGTCGACAGCGCAAGCATTGAGAGAAATTGCGAGAGCACAAATCAGCAGGTTCGTCTTCATCTACGCCTCCAGTGGTACTGGCGCCCTACATCGGCCGATGGGAATTCGGATGTAGGGGGAGGCCGCAGAAAGTTCTAACTACGTCCTAACGTAGGGAGCAGCATTGCGATGTAGACGCTTCTCCATGCGAGAAGCATGTATCGCGGCCTACGGAGCGATTGCGGAAGGTTGCGCCGACGCGATCTCGAGGTGTTTTTGCACCAGCTTCGCGAGGTCCGGAATCGCCTCGACGACGTTCTTCTTCGCACCGTCGCGCATCTTCAAATACATCTTCTTCGCTGTCCCGTGTGACGTCTTCTGAGCGCGCTCGTCGGTGACCGACAGCAGATCTTCGGCGACAGCTTCGCCGCGCGCGACGAGGAACTCGGTGAGCGTGTTCGCCTTGGTCGCCGACCACTTGTCGAAGTGCGGCTGGAGCTTGCCGAGCCACTCGTCGAGCAGCGAATCGACGACCTCGGTGACGAACTTGCGCTTGATCGCCTTGATCGTGACGTACGCGCTCTTGATCAAGAAACCCTTCTGCTTGACCTGCGCATCGATGAGCTCGACACAGTCGGCGATCACCGCTGCACGGCCCGGTTCCTTGCCCAGTTGTTCGACGAGATTCGGCATAGACGGCGGACCTTACCTCACTTGGCAGGCGGTTCGCTGAACGTGATGCCGTAGCGAGAGCATCGCGTCTTCATCTGTTCGCGATCGGGGCCGGGCAGCAGGTTGTAGTACTTCTGCGCCTCGGCAGAGTCGGCTTCGATGCAGTGCGAGGACGTCATGATCCGCAGCATCCGCGCGTTGGTCGGCTGCACCTTCAAGACCTTCTGGGCGATCGTGCGCGCTTCATCTAAGTCCATCTTGTCGTAGGCCTTGTTCGCCTCGGCCATGATCGCGTCGAGCTTCGGACCCTCGAGCTTGCTTGGTTCGGGCTCCGGAGGTGGCGTGGTCGAGGAGGGCGTGGTGGCCGTCTCCTTCGAACCCGAGCGCACGCCCATCGCACCGGCGACCCGCTTGCCGGATCGGAGGGTCGCCTCGTCGGTGTGCGAGGCATCGTCGCGATCGTCGGACTCCGGCTGATCCTTGTCTGCCTTGTCCTTGTCCTTCGACGCCACCTGCGCCAAGGCCGGCTTGCGGACCTCGAGAAACAGGTACACGCACATCCCCATGACGAGGACCGCGGCGACCGCGAGCATGGCGTGACGAACCGGCATCGATCCTCCGGATAGCACGACGCGGTATGGTCCGCGCCTATGAAGTCACCGGGTGTGCTGGCCGTGCTGTGCCTGATTGGCTGCGGCGATAACTCGACGCAGTGCGGGGCGGGAACCGAGGAGAATAACGGCGTTTGCGAGCCGGTCGCCGGTGCCGGGCTGATCTGTGGCGACGGCACGGTGCTCGACGAGCTGACCGACGAGTGCGTCCCGGATCCGAGCGTGTGTGGCGGGGGCACGGTGCTGATCAACGGCGAGTGCAAGGACCCAGCGGACGGCCTACCGATCGACGTCCAGGAAGGCCCCGAGCCGAACGGCTTCGAGACCGACGCCGTGCCCGCCGGGCTGCTCACGATCAAGGACATCGGCGAGCCGCTGGTGATCAAGGGTTGCATCACGCCGCTTGGCAACAACTCGCCCGATCTCGACGTCTACCAGCTCGAGGTCGACGGTCCGACGCTGCTGCACATCACCGCCGACGGGGTGCAGGGGCTCGCGGCCGGCTATCTGGTGCTCGGGGAGGATCGACTTGGTTCGTGGTTCCGGCTCGGGATCAGCATCGCGAGCGACACCTCGAAGCGCGAGGTGTTCCTGCCCGTCGGCGGTCGCTATCAGCTCGTGATGGCGGACACCCGCACGCTGCTGCCGCTCACCAACAACGGCGAGGGCTTCCCCGCGGCGGGCAACCCCGACGGCACGAGCTGCTACTTCGTCACCATCAACCGGCGCGCGATCCCGACGGCGGCGCCGCTCGATCTGACGGCTCCGAACGTCGGCACGATCGGCGAGGAGCTCAAGTTCTTCACCGCGAGCTTCCAGACCGGGTTCACGACGATGGTCGCCGTGATCGATCCCGAGGATCTCGATGGCGACGGCAACCCCGACCTCGACGCGCTCGGCAACCCGATCGATTCGCGCGCGGCGTCGTCGCTCGTCCTCGTCAACAACGATCAGCTCCGGCAGATCAACGATGCCAACGCGGACTCGCCGATCAGCTCGGCGATCTTCGGCGGCATCAAGGCCGGCGACGCTCCGCTCGTCATCCTCGACTACGTGTGGAACTACGCTGTCAGCCCCGCCGACTTCGAGCTCGAGGTCCTCGACCAGACCTCGTCGCTGCCGCTCGGGGCCACCCCGGTCAACGCGACGTCGAACGGCCAGTTCTTCTCGCAGGACGGCGACGTGTTCTTCGACAACATGAACCTGTTCCACTTCGACGTCACCGCCGACGGTGAGATCGACAAGCTGAACCTCGCCTTCTCGATCCCGGTCCAGGGCTCGATCATCGACGAGGATGGCGGCATCGTCACCCCCCTCACCGGCTTGTCCTCGGTGTTCGGCGGCGCGCCCTTCGTCGAGACGTTCACGCAGTACAAGGGGTTATTCCGGGCGTTCGCACCCGGTCGCCACTACCTCTTCGTGTTCGCGCCGCGCAGCCCGGTCGGCACGCCGTTCACGGCGACAGGAGAGCTCGTGGCGATCACGCCCACCCCGGTCGGCGCCACGCCCACGGCACCGACCGCGTTCAACGACGTGCAATCGAACCTCTTCAGTCACGCGTCGGGGGCCACGCCCTGGCGCACCTTCAACGCGACCGCGGATGCCGGCGTCGGTACGCTCGACGTCCAGTTCTACGATCCGGCCGTCGGGATCCCGCAGACGCCCGGGTTCGCCTTCGGTCGGCTCGACACGATGATCACTCAGCGCGACACCAATCCGCCCGCGCCGAAGCCGGGCGACGCCACCCCGCTCTTCAACCCGACGCTCGACGTGGATGGCTCGACCCCGCTGCACGTGATCCTGCGCAACCCGTTCGCCGCGCTGCCGGCCGCGACGACGTCCTTACTCGTCAAGGTCAACCCGACGGTGCCGACGCCTGCGGGCACCTTCGTGCTGGCGTTCCCGCCTCGCGAGCTCACCGACTACGGAACGATCGCGGCCGGCGGTTCGCAGACCTTCCCGTTCACGATGGTCGCCGGCGGCGAGGAGCGCTTGTTCTTCCAGACCACGCCGGGTCACGCGGTGACGATCACCGTCGCGCCGAGCGGTAGCCAGCCGAACCTCGACGTCGTGCTCGAGGTGCTCGCCGGCCCCGAGGACGTGATCGAGACCTTCGATGACAACGGTGACAACGCGGGCGAGACGCGCGTGGCGACGCAGAACCTGAGCGGTGCGACGGCGTTCCGCGTCCGCGGCTCCGACACCACGCGCGCCGGCACGTATGCCGTCACGGTCGCGGTCGCGGCCAGCGGCTACACCGTCGCGCAGGCTCCGGCCGGGTTCGCCGATGCGTGCGTCGGCGGCGCGTTCGTCGACTTCACGTCGGCTGGTGGGGACGTCGACGACGAAGGTCTGTCGCAACCGATCGCAGCCCCGACCGGTTTCACGCTGCAGGGCGATGCGGTCACCACCTTCCGGATCTCGACCAACGGGTTCTTGTCGTTCGATGCCACGATCGACGACGCGCTGTTCGGAATCGCACCGCTCGCCGACGAGCCGCGGGTCTCGATCGCACCGTTCTGGGACGACCTCGGTTCGGTCAGCGTGTGCACGAAGGCGCTCGGCGGTGGTCAGCGCGTCGTGCAGTGGGAAGGCTTCAGCCTCACCACCTTCGGGGTCGCGCAGTTCCAGGCAATCCTCGACGGGAACGGCACGATCACCTTCGTCTACGGTCCCGGTCACACCCTGTCTGGTGAGGGTGCTGCAACCATCGGTGTGCAGAGTGGTGGAGAGACCCTCCAGCTCGGCTTCCTGACACCGGTGGCAGCGCCTGCCAGCAGCATCACGCTCACGCCAAATTAGGAGCCGCGCGGAAACGCGGTACCATCGTCCGACGTGGGGACGGCACCGAAGACGCCGAAGACGCCTCCCGAGGGCGTCAGAGTGGTGATCGGTGATCTCGTGCTCGATCGCTATCGCGTCGTCGAGCAGATCGCCTCGGGCGGTCACAGCGTGGTGTACCGCGGCACCGACGAGCGGTTGTCGCGGCCGGTCTGCATCAAGGTGTTCTCCGGGCTCGGCGGCAAGTCGGGCGTCGGCCGCACCTCGTACGAGCACTTCGTTCAGGAGGCCTTCGCGCTGTCCCGCCTGACGCATCCGAACACGCTGCGGATCTACGACTTCGGTCACCTCGGCGCGAACGACGACGACGGGTTGCCCCTGCAGGTTTGCGAGTTCATGAACGGCGGCACGCTGTCGATGATCGTGCGCGAGAAGGGCGTGCAGTCGGTCAACGAGACCGCGCGGATCATCGGCGCGATGTGCGCGGCGCTGTCGGAAGCGCACGCGCTCGGCATCGTCCACCGCGATATCAAGCCGCAGAACATCCTGTTCGGATCGGTCGGCCCCGACAAGCTCCCGAAGCTCGCCGACTTCGGCATCGCGAAGTGGAGCGGCGACGACGAGGTCAACCGCGACAAGCAACGCGCCGAGGACACCGCGATCGTCGCCGGGCAGAAGCTCGCGATGTACTCGCCGAGCTGGGCCGCACCCGAGCAGCTCGCCGGTCAGCCCGTCAGCGCAGCGACGGACATCTACTCCCTCGCCGTGGTCGCGGTCTACATGCTGTCGGGCAAGGCGATCTTCGCCGACGAGGATGTCTACGCCGGCTACAAGAAGCGGCGCGACGCCGACAACCTCGTGCGCGACGCGCTGACTCCGCACGGCGTCTCGAAGCGAGTCATCAAGCTGCTCTCGAAGGCACTCGCCTTCGATCCGAAAGAGCGCCTCACGTCGGTCGACGACCTCGCGCGCGAGCTGGGAACCAACATCAGCGCACCGGTCCACAAGCACGACGACAGCGACCTCCCGTTGACGCCGACCACGCCGGTCTCCGCGGTCACCCCACCCGCCGGGACGCCGACGGAAAACGTCGAACCGCTCCCCAAGCCTCCGAGTACGCCACCCGCGCCGCTGGGGTCACCGGGCTGGAAGCCGCCCGCGCTGCACGAGCCGTGGATGAAGAGTGCGCCGACCCCGACCGGTCAACCCCATCGCATCGCGCTCACCGATCAGCCGCTCGCGGTGAGCGATCGCCGCGTGCACTTCCTCCAGACCGCCAACACCGCCGATCTCGCAGGTGATCAGGGCAAGGTGCGGGTCACTTATTTATCGAGCCCGACCAATGCGCGGATCATCCATCTCAAGGGGATGACGTGCTTCGTCGCACCCGTGGGAGGCCGGCCGTCACCGGCGGTCACCCTCGAGCAGCCCGGCGATATCGCGTTGGTCACCCCGCGCGCCCAGGAGATCGGTCACATCCGCGTCGCCACCGGCGTTGCCGACGGTCACGGACACCTGGTTTTTCCGATCGGCCACGAGCGTGTCGCGGTGGCCGTCGAGGATTGCACGGACCCGATTCTGTTCGACTTTGGTCCGGGATCCGATGCGTATTTCGTTTACACTCAAGGACGGCCGATTCCGAAGACGGTCCATCGCCGCCGTTGATCCATGCCGCAGCCTCCACCAACGAACCCGCCCGGTGGGCGCAACAAGCCGCCCTCGCAGGCGCCGATGCATCCGGAGTTCGAAGAGTTCGAGAGCGATCCCACGAGCATCAATCAGCAGCTCGCGCAGCAGGGCTTGCAGCAGGTGCCGCAAGGCACGCCAGGTCCTCGTGCGGCGCAGCAACAGCATCCCCAGCATCCGCAGTACGCGAGCGGCTCGCCCACGCTGTCGCATCTCGGCGCGCAGCCGCAGCACCAGCATCACCAGCAGCCGCACCAGCCGCAGCAGCCGCAGCAGGGGTTCGGCAACAACATCATGCCGTACACCAACCCGGGCTCGATGCCGGGCTCGGTGATGACGCCGATGCCGCAACACGAGCAGCCGGGCAATCCGAGCGGCCAGGTCTCCGGCATGATCGCGCAGCCCACGCCGTACGTCTCGCGCTCGCGGATCTACGCGTTCGTCGTCGACGAGACGGGCCATCCGATCGAGCTCGGCTCGGGGCGGTTCGCGAAGTGCTACCTCGGCGAGGAGCGCTGGGTCGAATCGAAGACCACGCTGCGCCGGCCCGTCGCGCTCAAGTGCTTGCAGAAGGGCGTGTCGCCCGAAGACCAGATGCGCTTCCAGATGGAGAAGGAGATCCTGGAGCGCGTCCAGGGTCACCCGAACATCGTCGAGCTGCTCGGCTCCGGTGAAGGCGACAGCAACGGGTTCATCCCGCCCGCGGTGCGCGATCGCGTCGAGAACGACTTCATGATCCTCGAGCTCCTCGACATGTCGCTCGAGGAACGCTTGAAGGGTGCGCGCCAGAAGCGTCGTCGCGACGATCTGCTCGCGGTGCCCCTGCGCGAGCGGATCTTCCGCGTGATGGAGTACATCGTCCCGGTCGCCACGGCGGTCGAGTTCTCGCACCTGGTTCGCGATACCTGCCATCGCGACATCAAGCCGGCGAACATCCTCGTCAAGCTGCCGGATCCGAACCTGCGCGGCTCGCAGATGAAGATCAAGCTGGCGGACTTCAACGTCGGCAAGGTCGCTGACTCCGACATCGACATGTCGATGACGCGCTTCCAGGCCGTCCCCGGCACGCTCTACTTCCAGTCTCCCGAGCAGGAGACCAACACGTTCGAGCTGCTCGTCAACGTCACGCAGGGCTCGCCCGAGGTGGAGTTCTTCGAGGACTTCTACATCGACATCTTCGAGAACGACCACTTCTCGCTGTTCAACCGCAACGAGATGTACTCGATCGCGGCGGCGGATCGCACGCGCAAGAAGCTCCTGCTCAACCGGCCGTTCGCCGAGACCTCGGAGATCAATGTCCGCGGTCGCGTGGTCAAGAGCGTCGGTCGCCCCGCCGACATCTACTCGCTCGGTGCGGTGTTCTACTATTTGATCTCCGGCGCGTACGCCAACCCGAAGAACCTGTTCGACGCGTTCCGCAAGTTCATCGAGTACGAGAAGCGCGACGAGAACAACTCGATCGCCGCCTACCTCGATCACGAGTACCGCACGATCCAGAACCTGCGCGCTCCCAAGGTCGAGGGCCAGGGCGCCAACGAGCTCGCACCCGAGGATCGCTTCTTCTCGTACAAGCACTACCTCGATGGCAACGGCGAGCTCATCGATCCCACGATCATGTTGATCATCGCGAAGGCGATGATCCGCAACAAGCCGGACTCGTACTGCCTGTCGCACGATCTCCGGACCACCGGCATCTCGGCGATGGTGCACGACCTGCTGTCGCTCTACATCCAGTACGGCATCGACCCGTCGGCGCGCATCGCGTACGGCAACGAGACCTACTCGCCGAAGAAGTCCGGGGCGATGCGGCGAGCGTTCGACAAATTCTTCAAGAAGTGAGTGCGTTCGAGATCGCGGTCCGCATCTCGGCGGCGCTCGGCTCGTTCGACGAAGTCACGTGGACGGCACCGGGCGTCGACCTGGTGGTGCGCGTCGATCTCGGGACCGGGTCCCGGACCCTTGGCGAGACGTTCGTCGCGCTGACGGCCGGCTACGTGCCGATCGATAGCCACGTGAACCTGGCCGACGGTGAGATCGTGCACGGCGCCCTGATCGGCGGCCTGCAACGCGGGCCCGTGCATGTCGCCGGGATCGTCGATGTCTCGTACGTCGCGTACCATGGCGATCCCGACGTGCTCGTCCTGCATCCGGGCGTCGACCTCGTGAAGCGCGAAGGTGGCGTCACGCCGGCGCTCGGGATCGAGAGCGGCTATCGGTTCTCGCGCACGGTAGCCGCGGGTGGCTTCGTGCGTGCGGCGCTGCGCGAGCTGACGGTCTACGACGGTGGCGGTGGCGACACCGCGCGTGCGCGGCTGATCCTCGTCGGGGCGTTCCTCGACGTGCGGCTGCGCTAGGGCAGACGAATCTCGACGAGGTCCGAGGTCAGCGTGCGAACTCGATAGAGGAGCTGCGTCCCATCGGGGCTCGGCCGGACCATCGAGAGGATGGTCTGCCCCACGTTGACGACGGGATCGACACGGCCGTCCGACAACCTGACGATCGAGCGGCCTTCGGCGGTGTTGGAGCCGATCAGGATCCCGCCCGTGGGATCGTACGCGATGGTCTGGATCCCGCTGCGGCGCGGCGTCACGACCTGCGCACGACCTCCCGGTTGGAGCGGCTTCTCGTGCACCTCGCTGTTGTCGACCACCCACGCGAGCGAGCCTCCGGGTGCGTCGATCGCGGCGTCGGCGATATCCGCCTCGTCGGAGAGTTGCTCGCCGAGCACGCCGGTCGTGGGATCGATACGAACGAGCACGACGTTGCCGCTCGCCGAGCGCTTCCCCGCGACGCACGGCGAGACGCGGTCCCCGGCGCAGCGGACGAAGGCGAGTGCGCCACGTGCGGCGGTCCACCGAGGTTTCGCCTCGTCGGGATGGAAGGCAAACACTTGACGACCATCACCGCCGCGCAGCGTGATGATCAAGAGCTCGTCCACCTGGGTGGCGTTCGCCGGATCACCCGACAGGTTGATCGCGGTGATCACCGGCAGCTCGTTGCTCATTCTCGAGTGGCGCTCGATCTGACGCGTGGCGTTGTTGAACGCCCAGTAGCTGACGGTGTCACGCCAGCCGAGCGGTGCCGAGACAGCCACCTTGTCGAGGAGGCGGTCGTGATGGCTCGCGCGTTCGTGCAACCGCGACTCGAAGGACGAGCTCACCCACGAACCGACGAGCCGACCACCGCTCGACGACAGCGTGCCGAGCCAACCGCTGGGCGGCGTGGTGAAGACGGCCTCGGGCCGACCGAACGCGCCATCGCCGATCGGCATCCGATAGAGCCTCGAGCCGTCGAGCGAACCGCTCGCGTACAGCACCGTCGAGGGATCGAGGAACGTCACCGCGGTGATGTCCACGACCGGGGAGGTGAACGTCCGACCGCGCATGCCCTCGACGAGGCGTAAGTGTTCGCCATCCTGGGTGCTCTCGACGAAGACGAGTCGACGATGATCGGACGAGATCGCGAACATCCGCACCGGCCGCTCCGACTTGCTCGGTAGCGCGATGTCCCCGGTCGGTGTGCTGACGACGAGCGCGCGCGCTCGAACATCACGGATCCAGACGGAACCGTCTTCGAAGGTCCCGATCCAGCTGCGCGTGATCGCCGGGCCGACCTGCTCGGTCGTGTCGGTCAGGAGGTTCCACCGGACCATCCGTTGCTGGTTCTGGGCAGGGAGCGTCTCCGCGAACATCACGATGTCGTCGGTCGGAAATTCGACGGTGTACGGCCATGCGAGCCACGCGGTGTGCGTCCACCGACGACCGCTCTCCAGCTCGCGGACCTCGAGCCGGTTGTGACTCCCGTACGTCACGCGCTTGCCACTCGGAGACAGGGCCGGCCGCAGGGCGTCGCTCGGTAACTTCACGATCGTGAGCTGCTCCGCGGTGATCGCAGTCGAGCGGGGCCAGAGCCCCCAGACGAGGAGCGCGGTGATGCCCGCGACGATCGCCGCTGCGAGCAGTGCCGGCATCCACCGCCGTCGTTCGACGACCACGCTCGGCGGCGCGATCGCAGCGCGCAAGGCGAGCAGGAGCTCACCGGCGTTCGCGAAGCGATCCTCCTTGCGAACCGCGGTTGCCCGGTGCGCGACCGCGACGAGCCGAGCCGACTCCTCTGGCGTGTCCAGCGGTTTCGTGGGTGCGGTGACGCGCCCGGCGATCACGTAGCGCAACACCGCGCCGATCGCGTAGACATCGCTCCGCGCGTCGACGGCCTCGCCTGCCGCTTGCTCGGGCGACATGAACGCCGGCGTTCCGAGGACGTCTCCGGCGCGGGTTCGCAACGCATCGCGCGTCGCCGGCGTGTCGAGCGCGCTGCCGACACCGATCACGGGCAGCGAGGCGCGATCGTCGGTGAGGCGCTTCGCGAGCCCCCAGTCGATGATCAGCGTCTCGCCGAACTCGCCGATCAACACGTTGTTCGGCTTGAGATCGCGATGCACGATCTGCTTGTCGTGGACGTACGCCATGGTGTCGGCGACCGCGACGACATGCTCGACGAGCGCGAGCCGCGCCGCTGCGGAGCTGCCCTCGACGATGCGGTCGAGCGTGCGTCCATCGATGAGCCGCATCACGTAGAACGGCGTGCCGTTGCCGGTGTGACCGGCGGCGTGGATCGGCACGATGCCCGGATGCTGGAGGCGCGCGGTGATCGCGGCCTCGCGCTCGAACCGGCGCATCATCGCGGGGCTCGCCGAGCGCGGCACCTTGAGCGCGACGTCGCGCTGGAGCGAGGTGTCGAACGCGCGATAGATCCGCCCCATCCCACCCTGCGCGATCAGCACGCCGAGCCGGTAGGTGCCGAAGTCGAGGGGCGTCGTCGACTCGCCGAGCTTCCTGCCTAGCGTGACCTCGTCGACGAGCTCGCGACACGCGGCACAACCGTCGAGGTGCGCGATCACGGTGGTTCGGCGATCGTCGGGCAACGCACCCGAGACGTACGCGTACGCGGTCAGGTCGTCGAGACACGGAAGCTCCGTCGGCTCCGTTCCGAGCGCCTGCGCCATGTCACCGATCATGCCCGAGCGTCAGGCTAGAGATCGTTGTCGGTGCCCGCGTCGTAGCGCGAACCCTTCGGATTTCCCGGCAGCGGACGAACCGCGGCGTCGCGAGATATCGCAGCAGCGTCGCGCGGTACCGCCGCATCGCGTGGTGGGGCATCGCGCGGGGCGTCGTTCGGCGCATCGCTCGGCGGGCGTACGGCGGCATCTCGAGGTGTCCCGGCGTCGTTCGGCGCGTCACTCGGCGGGCGTACGGCGGCATCTCGCGACGGCGCATCGCGGGTCGCGGCGTCGACCGCCACCGGATCCGGTAGGGGAGGTGTCACCATCGCGTCGTCGTAGAACGTGCCCTTGGGATTGCCGGGCAGCGGCTCGGCGGTGCCGTGATCGGTGACTCCGCCCGCCTTGTCCTTCGTGCAGCCGAACGCCAGCGTCGACAGAGCGGAGGCTGCGAGCAAGAGGCGCCGGGTACGCATGGCGTGATCTTACGCGAGCAATGCCGCGAGCCGCTCGGCGGGAAGCTCGATCCCGTACTTCGCGAGCGGGGCGACGACCTCCTGCTCGACCGCGCGCCGCGCCCGGGTGGCGTACAGGCTCGATTCGGTCCAGCCGAGCTCGCGCACGTGCTCGAGCTGAAAGCCCTCGGTGGTGATGCCGTCGTGGACGCGGCTGGTCAGGCGCTGCCACAGCGGAGCGAACTGCGCGATCGTGTCGACCGCGACCTCACCGAGGCGGGCGCGCTCCTCGGCATCGAGTTGCTCGCTCGCCCAGTCGAGGTAGAGGAAACCGAACCGGCCGTGCGGCGCTTCGTCGTGGACGATCCGCTGCAGCACCTGCTTGGTCAGGGGATGCAGCGCCGAATTGTAGGCGCTCGCGAGCATCGGCAAGCTGAACGCTTCACCGACGCAGCACACGTGGACGACCAGCTGGTTCGCACGCTGGAGTGGCGACAGCTCGGGCGATGGGTGCACGCCGAGGCCGTCGAAGTCGATCTCGTATGGTGCGCCACCGCCGAGCTCCATCGCGATCCGGCTGGTCAGCTCGACGTGGAGCACCTCGTCGGCCATGAAGTCGCTCGCCATGCCGATCAGATCGATCGGTGCCTTCGCCGCGAGCAGCGCACCGAGCATCTCGGAGAACGCGACCGCGGTGCAGTACTCGTTGTACGCGGCCTCGGTCCACGACACGCGCGCGCGATCGACGAGCTCGATCGGATAGCGCTTCGCATCGAGTGTGCCCCACGGCAGCTCGTCGACGTTCGGCCGGATGCGCCGGAAGTACTTCTCCGAGACGCCGCCCATCCACTCGAGGTCGAACGGTTCTCTCATGGCTCTCCGGCAGGTGGCAGGGCAGCAGGCGTCGCCTCACCGCCATCGGCAGGTGCAGCGTCGACGCCCGCATCCGGCGAGTACATGGGACGCTTGTCGTTCGCGTAGCGCACGGGCTTCTTCTTGTCGCACGAGGCACCCAGCATCGAGGTGGTCAACGCGGTGGCGGCGAGGAGCAGACGGCGAGTACGGAGGGTCGGCATGCTAGGTCAACGCGGCTGCGCGGCCGCGCTTACTTGGTTCGCAGCTTGACGAGGTGGTCGTCGTAGAACGAACCCTTCGTGTTCGCGCGCACCGGGGCGAGCGGCGGAGCGAGGTACGGATCCGCATCGGCAGGTGCCGGTGGTGCGTCGACCCCGGCATCGGCGAGCCCCTGATCGTAGTGGCCGCCCTTGGGGTTCGAAGACACCGGGACCGGCTCCTGCTTCTTGCCGCCGCACGCGAGCGCGCCGGTCAGTGCGGCGGTGGCGAGCAGGAGCTTCTTGCGCTTCATCAGGGACCTCAGGACACGTAGGTCGGTTGGCAGGCGCCAGCGGCACGAGAAAACTTCAGCTCTTGTTCTCTGGCTTGAGCATCGCGAGCACGGAGGCGATCACCCCGACGACGAGGATGATCATCGCGGCCTTGCCTTTTCCTGCCTGCTCGCCGAACGCCGAGAGCTGATCCCACAACTTGGTGCGGACCACGGCGGTGCCGAAGCCGGCCAGCGCGATCGCGCCGTGCCACGCCTGCGCCGGCGGCTTGAGCAGCGCGAGCACGCCCATCAACGTGGGCAGCGCATACGCCGCGAGCATGATGATGGTGTCGGCCGCGTTGTCGCCGAAGTTCAGGCCGTCCGAGATCAACATCCCGAGCAACGCACCACCACACGCCAGGATCACGAGCTTCAAGTTCTTCACGGGCCCTCCGAGCCTGATCGTAACTCGCCGGCCTGCGTCCTGCGACTTTCATAGTAGGCTGGAGCCGTGGACGGCTTCGCCGAGATGACACCCGAGAGCGCCGAGGACCTGCTCGACGGCAAGCCGTTGATCGCGGCGATGGCCGGGACCATCCCGGACATGAAGAAGCTCCGCGATCGCTGTCTGCACGCAGGCATCCCGGTGCTCGTCGGGTGCCCGCCCGGCGCCGGCAAGGGTTGAGGGACCAAGACCCATCTCCTCGTGCAGGAGATCGATGTCCCGCAGCTCGCCCAGCTCCTCCACGGTGACTGGAAGGCCGCCCTCGAGCGCGAGGGCTTTGGCGGTATCGAGCTCGACACGTCGAAGGACGAACCGCCCTGCCCCGCGTGTGGGACGGCGGCGCCGCTCGTCGAGGGTGCGTGCAGCGATTGCGGCCTCCAGCTCGACCGCTAGGCCTGGAAGCCCAACCCTTGCACAGGGCCGACTCGCCCCGTAGGCTGCGCGCCTCATGTCCGACGAGCTTCCGGCACCGATCGCGAGACGGCGAACGTTCGCCATCATCGCGCACCCCGACGCCGGCAAGACCACGCTGACCGAGAAGCTGCTGCTGTACGGCGGTGCGATCCAGCTCGCCGGTGCCGTCAAGGCCCGCGGCGATCGCCGGCGCGCCACGTCGGACTGGATGAAGGTCGAGCGCGAGCGCGGCATCTCGGTGACCACGTCGGTGATGACGTTCGACTACGCGAACTGCACCTTCAACCTGCTCGACACGCCCGGCCACGAAGACTTCTCCGAGGACACCTACCGCACGCTCACCGCCGTCGACTCGGCCGTGATGGTGATCGACGCCGCGAAGGGTATCGAGACGCAGACCCGCAAGCTGTTCGAGGTCTGTCGCCTGCGCGACGTGCCGATCGTGACATTCATCAACAAGATGGATCGCGAGGGCCGCGACCCGTTCGACCTCCTCGACGAGATCGCCAAGGATCTCCAGCTCGACGTCACGCCTGCGTCGTGGCCGATCGGCATGGGACGCGAGTTCCGTGGGTGCTACGACCTGTTCGGCGATCGCCTGCTCCTGATGGAGCGCAGCAAGGGCGAGTACATGCAGGAAGGCATCGAGATCGCCGGGCTCGCCGATCCGAAGCTCGACCAGCTCCTCCCCGAGACGGCCGTCGCGAAGCTCCGCGAGGACGTCGCGATGGTGCGCGGGCTGTGCCCTCCGTTCGATCACGAGATGTACCTCGCCGGCCACCAGACGCCGGTGTTCTTCGGTTCCGCGGTCAACAACTTCGGCGTCCAGGAGCTGCTCCAGGGTGTCGCTCGGCTCGCGCCGCCGCCGCGCCCGCAGCCCGCGCGCGAACGCCCCGTCGCTCCGACGGAGCCCCTGGTCTCGGGCTTCGTGTTCAAGATCCAGGCGAACATGGATCCCAGGCACCGCGATCGCATCGCGTTCGTGCGGCTCGCCTCGGGTCACTTCACGCGCGGCATGCGGCTGACCGTCTCGCGCACGCAGAAGACCCAATCGGTGCACAACGCGATGGTGTTCCAGGCGAACCACCGCGAGCTCGCCGAGGATGCGTGGGCCGGCGATATCGTCGGTATTCCGAACCACGGCACGCTGCGAATCGGCGATGCGCTCACCGAAGGTGAAACGCTTCACTTCACCGGCATCCCGTCGTTCGCACCGGAGTTCCTCCGCCGGTGTCGCGCCGTCGATCCGATGCGGGCCAAGCACCTCGGGCGTGCCCTCGAGCAGATCGCCGAGGAGGGCGGCGCCCAGGTCTTCAAGCTGTTCCTCGGCTCCGATTTCATCGTCGGGGTCGTCGGTGCCCTGCAGTTCGAGGTGCTCGCCGATCGCATCCGCTCGGAGTACGACGTGCCCTGTCACTTCGAGGGGACGTCGTTCGAGGTCGCGCGCTGGGTCGACGCGGATGATCCGAAGCTGATCAAGCGCTTCGCCGACGCGAACCGCGACAACATCGCCGAGGATCACTCGGGTGCGACGGTGTTCCTCGCGC
Source organism: Deltaproteobacteria bacterium (assembly GCA_031385555.1). Classification (GTDB taxonomy): domain Bacteria; phylum Myxococcota_A; class Polyangia; order Haliangiales; family Haliangiaceae; genus JABFXX01. The sequence continues at coordinate 20,616 of JANNBP010000036.1, forward strand.
GCAACGACTGGCAGCTCAATCGCGCGAAGACGGACTTTCCCGAGCTCCGGTTCCTGCAGACGCGGGAGCAAGCACCGCTCACCGCCGCTGCGACGTGACGCTGCTCTCCCCCGATCAGGCCAAGGTCGATCGCGCCGCGAATGCAGTCCCGTCGGTGATCGATGCGCTGGTCGCGACGATCCACCTCGATCGTCTCGAGCAGCTCGAGCGCACCGTCAACAGTGCCGACGAGGCCTGGGTCAACCGCGAGGGTGACGAGGGTGCGATCCTGGTGGCTGCGCGAGTCCGGCGCGACCTCGCGGAGTTGCCGCGCCACGGAGGGTACGGCTGGATCCAGCTCGTCGATCGCGCGGCCGTCGTGGTGCGTCGCTTCATCAGGCAACCGTTCGGTCCGTGGATCTGGATCGAGCTCCTCGGCGTGCTGCCGAGTCATCACCGCACCGTCGCAGAGAATCTCGCGATCGTCGGCGCAGGTTTCAAGAATCACCTCGCCGCGGCGCGGCGAGCGATCGCCAACAAGGTGCCGTGTCGGGGTCTGCTGTTCGAGCGGCTGCAGCGCGAAGGCAAGCTGACGCTCGAGGAGATGGTCGCCGGGCTCGGCGATCCGCCGCTGCGTCCGAGATGCGAGGAGTTGCTGAAGGCGCACGTCGTCGATGTCGCGGAGGATCTGCGAGCGCGCATCCCCACTGCGACGAAGGGTGAGCGCGAGACGATCGTGCGGCTGCTGCGGACGATCGATGCGCGTGTCGATCAGTCGGGGCAGTCGTCGACGACGAACCTCGCCGAGCTCGAGAGTCGCCTGCGCGCCGATCCGGTCGATCGCGAGACGGCGCAGGTGTGGGCCGATCACCTCGAGGAGCAAGGCGATCCACGCGGCGCGCTGCTCGCACTCGATCTCGCGATCGCCGTGGCCGAGCGTCCTCGGATGCTCGAGTTGTCGGCGGAGCGGGCTGCGATGTTCGTGCGTGATCGCAAGGCGCTCCTCGGCAAGCCGGGTGGCTTTCCATTTCGCGAGAGGTACCTCGGTCGAGGACTGCTCGGCTTCGCCAGCACGTGGCGCGCGATGCTTCGCGGCAAGCCCGAGACCGTTCGCGACAAGGCGATGGCGTTCTTCGCGAAGTGCACCGACTGCGCGCAGCCCGAGGTCGAAGGGCAGGTCCTGCACGCGACGTTCAAGCTGGTGTGGCCGGGGACGGCGGTGGTGCTGCCGTATCAAGAGCCCGGTCACTACGGCGAGGGCTTCGGGGCGTCCGTGATGCGCGTCAACCTCGAGTCGGGCAAGCTCGAGCTCCGACTGCGACTGCCCTTCGAGCGCTTCGAGGACGAGGGTTTCGTCGAGGTGTACGAGGGGATCGCGGAGACGCTCGGCAAGATCACGCTGACCCCGACGGGGTTCTCGATGCTGACGCCGACGGTGGATGGGAAGAAGTTGAAGTCGAAGGGGCAGCGCTATGCGGGGCCCGCGGCGGTCAAGCGTAAGAAGCGCCGCTGAGGGCTCCGGGTGGAAGCGAGGCTGCTGTCGCTGCGAACGGCTTCGACGTAGACGACTACCGGAGGATGGCTTCGACCCGGTGTCCGCTCGCGACCGCTGGAGGGGCGAACGACCGCCGTGACCGTCGACGGGGTCGAAGCCAGCGACGGCGTAGTCCCAACGGAATTGGATCTGCACAACTGCATGGCCGGCAGCGCGCGCGACACAGACGGCTTGGACGAGAACGTGCCGTGCGTGCTATCCGAGCAGCCCCGCGCCGCGCAGGCGGGCGCAGTCCTCGGGCGTCGCGAGCACGACGAGGTCACCCTTTACGAGCACCGGGCGTGCGCCGAGCCGCGGCTCGAATACGGCGGCAAGTGCCTCGAAGATGCGGACCGCGAGCTCGTGAAAGTCGCGTGGCCGCATCCGCGGGAGCTCGAGCTCCACCGGCGCGCCGTCGATCACGAGCGTGACGCGCCATCCGTTGATGGCGACCTCCGCGATCCGGTCGCTGGTCGCACACGCCGCGTCGACAAACGCGCGTCGGTAGTCGTCGAAGCCGTCGAGGTGCTCGTCGTTCTCGAGCGAAACGATCGTTGCGTTTGGCACGATCGCGCGGACCGCCTCGATTGGATCGAGTGCGCGCACGACGGAGTGCTCGATCCGGACGCCGAGCCGCTCGGCCGCGCGCACCTGGACGTCGTTCGCGAGCCAGATCGCAAGGTTCGACGCGAACACCGGTCGACGCGTCGTGCCCGAACGCTCAGCCCACATCGTTAGCAGCGCGAACACGTCGCGCACCGGATCACCGCGCCCGATCGACGTCTGCACCGGGCCGAGCGTGACACGCAGCTCGATCGGCGAGCGCACGGAGCCGACCACGTCGAGCGTCGCCTCGGCGCCTGTCACGCGCGCGAGTGCCGCGCGGAACGCGGAGCCGGTGCAAGCGTGTAGATCCTTCGGCACCGGCACGCACTGCAGGCGTAGCCGCGCGAGCGCCCACACGACGAGCTTGCGGACTTCGAGGTCGAAGATGGGCAAGGCCTCGTCGAAGTCCTCGTCGAACGTCGGCGCGAAGAGGCCGAGCTCGTCGAGCGCCCCGCGCATTGGCGCACGCACAGCAGCGCGCCACGCGAACTCCGAAAATCGCGTGCCGAGCTCGCGCAGATCGCTCAGGGCGCGCTCGCGCTCGGCGAGCGGCCGCGTAGCATCGATGACTAGTGAGTGGAGCTCCTGAATGCCCACGCGCAGAAGGTACCAGAGGCCTTCGATCGCGAGAGCACCCGTTGTCTCCTCGACAGGCCGCCTCGGGTCGAGAGAGTTGGTGAAGCCGTTCGCAGGGCCAGCAACGGCAATCGGCGCGAGGGCGAAGCCGTTGCCGGGAACGCAGCAGGATCAACGTCGAAAACAAGCGCTGAGACAGAGCGATCACTCCCGCGGAGAAGCGCGGTCGATCGAGGCAGGACGCGCAGACCGACCGTCACGCCTCGTGCGCGCCCTATGAAGTTTCCGAACACCGGCACGAACAACGTCACGCGCTTCGCGAGTGCGCGCGGGCCGGGCGCCTGCGTGGCGCAGCTCATCGTCACGCTTTGATCGCGATCTCGCGGATCATTGAGGGTGGCGCAGAGTGGGTTGCTCAACCTTGCCGAGCACTACGAGATCGCGCAGGGCAGCGCCAATGAGGTGAAGGCCGCGCTCGATGCAGCGGAGGCGTGGTGTTGGAGCGAGGTTCGAGACGAAGAGCGCGTGGTGCTGGATCGATTGCTGGCTGTTTTGCGGCAGCTCACACATTCATCGTCGATTCAGGGGACCGAGCGGCGAACCCGTTCGTGGCGGGCTGTCGCCGCAGCGGCACAAGCGGGCGAACGCGCGACGGCGCGACATCTTGCGGACCAGCGCGTACGCCGCACGGTGCACCGCCAGCGCGAACGTGGCGCGATGCCCTACAGGACGAAATACGGTCCCAATCGCCGCGATCGTCTGGAGTGGCGCCTCGGGTGGCCGGACATGGAGCCGGAGGGAATCGCGCAACTACCTCACTCCCATGACGTTCGTAGTGGCACGCCGCGTGCTCCCGCGCGCGGGGATATGACGACCCGTAGCTTGATCGCCTCCTCCCTCCTCGCGGCGCTTGCCGCCTGTGCCGACCCCGGCATCGAAGATGACCTCGCGGTCGACGACGCCTCCGAGGGCGACAGCGCCAAGGCCGACGCCGGCGGGACGTACACGTACTATTTTATCGAGCAAGACAGCCGCAAGTGCGCGTCGCCGTTCTGCGGCGGCATCTTCTACAAGCTCGCGAACGCCTCGAAGACCAAGTGCGTCGATGGCACCAAGCAGGAGCGCTGCTATGCCGCGAGCACCGACTGGGATCGCGCCGGGCTCGACGACAGCGGGTTCGCCAAGGTCAACGAGGGCAAGGGCAGCACGCTGGTGCGCGCGACGATCGGCAAGCGCGACTGGGGCAGTGACCTCGGTGTGTTCGGCGAGCTCCGGCCCTCCGAGATCTGGCCGGGCCAGCTCGACGTGCTGCACGACGGCGTGCTCGTCAAGGTCGAGGATACGGGTGTCCGTTGCCTCAGCGCACCCTGCCCCAGCCTGCGGGAGAAGAAGCTCAACGCGTCGAGCCGGGCGGACCTGGCCGAGCTGGGGTTCGAGGGTTCCGGTGCCACGGACGAGCAGATCGGACAGGCCTTCGATCAGATGCACTCGACGGGGCTCATCATCTCCGGCGATCGCTACAAGGTGACGGGACCCGCCGGCTCGGCGAAGGCGCGGACCGTGACCCAGTTCTGGCTACGCGCGACCAACGAGATCTGTCCGATCATCGACTGTGCGGCGCCCCCGCCCGGCTGCAACTACGAAGGTGCCGTGTTCACGCCGTGCTCGCAGCAGACCTGCGGACAACTGGTGTGCGCACCCGAGTAACGAGTCCCAGATAGTTCCGCGAGCGTGATGGCAGCTCGCGACCGATCCGACGCGCGACGAGACGTTGGTCTCGGGCGATCACTTCGACCCGGTCCCCGGCCCGCTCGATCACACGAACGACGATCTCCAGGCCTCCGAGCTCTCGCTCGAGAGTGACTCGACCACAAGCACTCAGGGCGAGCCAACGTGATCGATGGCCAGGTTGCCTTGCCTCTGGGTGACCTCGGCAGACACGTCGCGGTGATTTTTTAATCCACGATTCAAGCCACTTGGATGACGTCGCCGATTCCGTGCGACTTCGTCCGCGAGCTCACCCAGAGAACGCGTGGAGGAAACGATGGGTCACGGAATCTTCGGGCTGTTCGCACTCACGCTCGCGGCGTGCATTCCGCTCGGTCCGCAGCCGAGCTATTACGGGCAGGCACAGTCAACCCAGTCGCAGGGTCAGTACGCCGCGACTGGGCAAGGTCAGGCGGCGAGCGGGCTGAGCTGCATGCAGCTGTTCAGCTGCTTTCAGACCTGTCAGGACGGCGCGTGCTTCCAGCAGTGCCTCGGCCAGGCGGATCCGGGCGTCCAGCAAGCGGCGAGCGCAGCACTCCAGTGCTCGTCGCAGCGGTGCACGAATGGCGACGCCAACTGCCTCGCACAACAGTGCAGTGCGGAGGTCGCGGCGTGTACCGGCAGCTCGCCAGTCGCGACGTACGACGCCCCGCAAGCGCCGGTCAACGAGCGGATGAAACCGGGCCAGCCCCACTCGACGGGGAACCTCTTGCCGTGGATGACGGGCGCCTGGATCGGGACGAACCATCAGTTCGAATTCCACGCCGACGGCCGCGTGCGACGCGCGAGCGGCATCCAACTCGCGACCAAGGACAACATCTATCACTGCTCCTCGATCGTCAACGACACCGGCACCGTGCGGCAGGAAGGTGACCTGTTGATCATGGAGTTCGGCGCCTCGGACACCAACCACTGTCACGAGAAGTCGTCGGGGCCCGCGCTGACGGTGCGCTACCGGATCGACTGGATCCAGCCCTACGGCGAGACCACGTTCTCGCAGCTCGTGCTTCGCGACATCGATTGCACGAAGGGCTCGCCGATGTACTGCGACGACACGATGCGGCGGCGCTGATGGTGGCGACGCGAAACAAACCGATCGTCGTGGTCGGCGCCGGGTTGGCCGGGTTGACCGCGGCGATCCATCTGGCGGAGCGCGGGCTCGACGTGGTGCTGCTCGAGGCGCATCCCGAGTTTCTCGGCGGCCGGACGCGCGGGCGGAGGCCGTACCGGTTCACGTGGAACGGGGTGGAGCACGAGCACTCGTTCGATCACGGGCAGCACTGCCTGTGGGCACAGTACTGGAACATGCGGACGTTGCTCGCGCGGCTCGGGCTCGATGGCAACGTCCGGAGCTGCGAGACCACGCGGTATCTCGTCGACGATGGCGCGCTCGTGCATCGACTACAGCCGTTCGATGTCGATCCGGCGAGACCACCACGATCGCTGTTGCACTTCTTGATGCACCTCGCCGCGGCGACGCGCGTGCCGGGGTGGAGCACGATCGATACGGCGCAGCTCGCCACCGCCCTCCCGCGACTCGCGGCGACCTGGGCGTTCGATCACGGCGCCGAGTACGACGCCTGGGACCAGATGTCGGTCTGTGAGATGTTCGCGTGGATCGGCTTGCCGCCGCAGATGGAGCAGATCTTCAAGAGCATGTGCAAGGCGAGCACGTTCCACTCGCACACCGAGATCAGCGCATCGTGGGGCCTGTCGATGATGGCGACGACGATGATCGGCCACGCCACCGATCACAAGATGTCGTGCTTCCGCGGCGATCTGGGGAGCCACCTGATCGATCCCCTGGCGGCGGCGTTGCGCGCACGCGGCGGTCGGATCCTGAGGAACGCGAAGGCGGTGGGTGTCGACCGGGATGGCGATCGGATCTTCGCCGTGCACGTCGCCCCGACGGTGGCGGCCTCGGGACCCGAGGTGCTCGACGCACCGGTGCGCGTGCTGTGCGAGGCGGTCGTCGGCGCGACGGACATCCCCGGGTTTCAGAAGTGGTTGTTGCCGAGCCTGGCGGAGGTACCGTCGATCCGGGGCGCGGCGAACCTCGAGGCCGTCGGTAGCGTGACGACGCGCGTGGTGACCTCGCGGCCGGTGCGCGCCGACGATCCGCAGATGGGCATCTTCTCGGGCGCGTTCCGCACGCTCGATACCTACTTCTTGCTGTCGCGCTATCAGGACGAGTTCATCGAGTTTCGTCGACGCACCGGCGGCGAGGTGATCGAGCTGCACACCTACCTCGCGTCGCGCGAGCTCGAGGCCTCCTCGCCCGAGACGAGGCGCGCCCTCGTCGAGCACGAGGTGTTGCGAGCGTGGCCCGAGCTCGCAGGGGCGATCGTCCACGTCGAGTCGGAGGCGAACGAGCGCACGTTCGACAAGCAGGCCGTCGGCCACGCGCGGTTCCAGCCGCGGATGCGCCCTTGTGCAGAGGTGCCGAACCTCGTCCTGTGCGGCAGCTGGATCCGCACCGACGAGGCCGTCCACGACATGGAGAAGGCGGTGGTCACGGGGTTGCGTGCGGCGAACGCACTCCTCGAGGAGCGGGCGTTGTCGCCGTTTCCGATCCAGCCGCTGCGGCCCCGCGGGGCGTTGCAGCGGCTGGCGGCACAGCTCACGAAGCGCCTGCCGCGACCGCGTGGCGTGAGCCTGCTCGGGTGACGTCAGACCTTCGAAGCGAGCAGCCCGGAGAGCGAGAGATCGAGCCGCGTCTGGACGAGGCGAATGATCGAATCGATCTCGGTCACCGTGATGCCGAGCTGCTCCCCGACCTCGTTGCGGATCAGCTGGCCGAGCTCGTCGCGTGCTTCGCCGAGCCAGCGCGCGGCGGTGGCGCGGTGGACGCCGTAGATCTGGCCGATCCGATCGATGCTCCAACCGTCGACGAGCTGGTAGCGCAGCACGGCACGACTGCGACCGACGAGCTTGCCGAGCGCGGTGCGGATCGCCTTCTCGACACCGTCGTGATAGCGCGCGCGAAGGATCGCGAGCTCGGGATCGCTGCCCGGCGTGATCATCGAGAACAGCTGATCGTCGTCGTGCGGAGTCTCGCGACGGCCGCGCTGCACCGCGCGCACGAGCTCGCGCGTGGCCATCACCTTGAGAAAGGTGGCGAGAGCACTGCGGCCGGCGTACGAGGCGGCCGCGGCCACGCGCTTGGGCTCGGCGGTGAACAGCAAGCGGTGGAGCTCGCCACGCACCTCGGCGCATTGATCCTCGGTGGCGCGGGTCTCGCGGGCCGCGAACTGCAGCTCACGCGCGAGCAGCTCGATCACCAGCTTGGTCGCCGCGGCATCGCCCGCGATGGCGGCGATCGCGACGTAGACATCGGCGGTGCGACACGCCGCGAGTGCTTCGGGGGAAGCGTCCTTGCCGAGCCGGCGCGCCAGATCGCGCGCGAACTCGAGGTCGGAGATCTCGATCCCGGGCCACACCTCGCGGGCGGCCTGCAGGCGCTCGGCCAGCATCGCCCCCGTGGACGGCGCGAACTGGCTCGCATCGGTTGTCAGCCCCGCCACGAACGCTGCCATCATCTCCTGCGACACCGCGCGCCAGTGTGCTTCAGGAACCCGTGATGACGCTACTGTCCGCCTCGATGGATTGCCCGGACGCGGAGACGCTGGCCGATCTCGCACAGACGCCAGGTGACCTGGAGCGCCGCGCCGCGATCGCCGATCACGCGAGCGAGTGCGAGAGCTGTCGAGCGGCACTGGTAGCGGTGTTCGGGGCGCCACCCGAGCGCGAGAAGATCGGGCGCTACATCGTCGGCAAGCGCCTCGGCTCTGGCGGGATGGGCGTGGTCTATCAGGCGCGCGATCCCGAGCTGCAGCGCGAGGTCGCGATCAAGATGCTTTATCGCGGCGCCCCCGCAGAGCGGCTGCGCCGCGAAGCGCAGGCACTCGCTCGGCTCGCCCATCCAAACGTCGTCGCGGTCTACGACGTCGGCGAGCACGAGACCCAGACGTTCATCGCGATGGCACTCGTCGACGGCGAGACGTTGCGACGCTGGCTCGCGATCGAGCGCTCCGGGCGCGAGATCATTCGCGTGCTCTGTGCGGCCGCGCGGGGGATCGAGGCGGCACATGCCGCACGCCTCGTGCATCGCGATCTCAAACCCGACAACGTGTTCGTCGCGCGCGATGGGAGCTCGCTCGTCGGGGATTTCGGCCTCGCGCGCGATCGCAGCCCCGGCGACTCGATCACGGGCATGCGGGTCGGCGACATCCCGATCGGCGACGCCGAGACGCTCGTCAGCGGCGATCTGCGTGGCGGCGTCGACCTCACCGAGACCGGTACCGTGCTCGGCACGCCGGCGTACATGGCACCGGAGCAGGCCGCCGGAGCCGCGACCGAGCGATCCGATCAGTTCAGCTTCTGCGTGATGGCGTACGAGGCGCTGTACGGCTGCCGGCCGTTCGCGGGGACCAACCTCGACGAGCTGTGCACCGCAGCCGAGCGCGGCGACGTCCGAGCACCGCGTCGGGATCCCGGGGTGGGTCCCGCGGTCGAGCGCGCCCTGCGCCGCGGCCTCTCGGCGAACCCGGCGGAGCGATTTCCGACGATGACCGCGCTGCGCCTCGCGATCGAGCCACGCCCGCGACGCTGGCCCGTCGTGGCCGGTGGCATCACCGCGCTCGCAGCCGCCAGTGCGATCACGTGGATCGCGACCCGTCCCGCGGCGGCCCCAGATCCGGAGGTCACCTGTGGCTCCACGCGCAGCGCGTTCGTCGACACCTGGAACCCGGGCCGGCGGGCGAGCTGGATCGCGACCCTGCAAGGTGCCGGCAAGAGCAAGGATGCGGCCCTCGAGCTCGCCGCTCGCCTCGATCGCTTCGCCGATGGCTGGACCACGCTGCGCCACGACACCTGCGTCGCGCAGGCCACCGGCACCCTCGCCGACGATCGCGCTGCGCAACGCGTCGCCTGCCTCGAGACCCGGCGTGCGCAGTTCGAGGCGACGGCGACGAGCACCGGTCCCGAGGACGTCTTCGCCTCGTGGCGGCGCATCGCCTCGCTCCCCGATCCGATCACCTGCCGCGATGCGAATCACGCCTTCGGTGCCGGCTATCTCGCGCTCGTGGTCGCCGCGGCGAAGACGCGCGATGTCGCCGAGCTCCAGGCGATCGCGGCCAAGGCCGAGGCCCAGGGCGACGAACGCGCGCAGCTCGCACTCACGCTCCAGCTCGCCGCCGACGCCCTCGCCGCAGACCACCTCCCCGACGCCGACAAGCATGCACGCCGAGCCACCACGCTCGCAGAGTCACTCGCCGCGCCGGTCGAGCGCGTGCTCGCGCTGTCGCTGTCCGCGCGGGCGCTCTGCATGTCTCTGAAGGCAGATGAAGCGCATCGCTTCCTCGAGATGGCGATCGCCGCCAGCCGCACGCAACCCGACACCGTCGCCGACGTTCGCTTCGCACGCGCCCAGTGTTTGTTCTACGAGCACAAGTTCGACGAGGCCCTTCCACTCCTCGTCGAAGCGCTCGACCACACGCTCCGCCGCTTCGGTCCCGACAGCTTCGAAGCCTTCGATCTCCATCGCGACCTCGCCGTATCCTACGAGGCGACCGGCAAGATCAAACAGGCAATTCACGAGGTGGAGGAGTTCAAGCGGCTCGACAGCCTGCTCGTGGGCCCCGAGGATCCACTCGACGCGCAGGCTCTCGATGCGCTCCAGAAGGGCGACTTCGACACCGTGCTCGAGCTCCAGCGCCGCGCGCTGAACCAGGCCGAGGACGACCACGACAACGTCCTGAGCAGGAGGATGAATCTCAGCACGACGCTCGCGCTGGTCGGGGACTGGCGTGCCCTCGTCAGCATCTTCGATCAGGTCCTCCGCGAGGCGCCGAGCAAGCCGACCGAGGATCAGGCCCTCGCGCTCGTCAAGGCCCAGCTCGGTCGCGGGGAGGCGCACCTCCACCTCGGCAAACCCGCGCTCGCCGTGCCCGACTTCGCGCACGTGCTCGTCGAGGCCGAGAAGCTGAAGCACGGCGATCTCGTCCTGCGTGCCCAGCTCGGCAACGGGAGGATCGCCGCCGAGCAACGAGATCCCGCGCGCGCGGTTCGTATCCTGCGCACGGCGATCCCCGCCCTGATCGCCTCCAAGCAGCACACCCGGTTCGTGGTCGGTGAGGCGCTATTTGCCTACGCGCGTGCGCAGTGGGAGACCGGAGATCGCGCGGGATCCCGGATCTCGGCGCGCGAGGCCGAGGAGCACCTCGCGGTGTCGGTCGACCATGCATCGAAGCGCCCGGCGACGGCGAGGTATGGCGAGTTCCTGCGCGGCCGGCATGCGGTGATCGAGACCTGGCGTACCACCCACAGGTAGACGGCGACCGCGGTCCTCACAGCGCGGCGACGATCTGAGCGACGGTGGCATTGTCCCCAGGGCCGCTCGAGATGTGACGCCAGACGATCCGACCGTCCCGCGAGATCACCACGACGCCACCTTGTTGCAACGCACTGCCCTGCGTTCGCCCTTGCCGGAAGCCCCGGCGAAAGGCGCCGACCGAGCGGGTCAGCGTCGACAGCGTGAGCACGCTGCGCAGGCCGGACCGCAGCTCCGCCGCGCGGAACACCTCCAGGGACGGATCGGTGAACAGCGAACCGTGGTAGCCGGTGGTCTCGCGGAATCCCGCGATGAACATCGGCGGACCGTTACCGATCACGTGAAGCTCGGCTCCCGCACCGTGCAGTTGGTCGAGGTCGCGGTGCAACTGCACCACGTGCTCGCGGCAGTGCAGTCAGCCGAAGTGGCGGACGAACGCGAGGACCGCCGTGCGATCGCGCCACAAGCTCGAGAGCGGCTGCGGGTTGCCGTGCTCGTCCACTACCATCCTCGCGCCGAGATCTGTCACCGAGGCCGTTGGGTGTACGGAACCACGAAATGGTTACGCCTTGCGGTTACTTCACGAATAGGTTAACTATTATCTCATTATGAAACCAACACCGAAGGGTTGGCCACGCCTGTCGAGCTCGGCCTTCTATCAGGACGCGAACGCCGCGATCGCTTGGCTGTGCAAGGCCTTCGGCTTCGAGGTCCGCCTCAAGATCGAGGGCGAAGGCGGCATCATCGAGCACAGCGAGCTGATCTACGGCGAGGGGTTGATCATGATCGGCGACGAGCGCCGGCAGGTCGACAAGGACCGTCCGATGCGCAGCCCGAAGTCGATCGGCGGCGCGACCACGCAGTCGATGATGCTGTTCGTCGATGACGTCGATGCGCATTGCGAGCACGCACGCGCGAACGGCGCCACGATCACGCTGGAGCCCAAGGTCTCTGACTACGGAGAGGAGTACTGGACCGACAAGTCCTATGGCGCGCTCGACCTCGAGGGGCACCATTGGTGGTTCTGCCAGCGGCTGCGCGGGTGATGCCCGTCGAAGCCACGTTCGGGGCGCTCGCGGATCCCTCGCGGCGCGGGGTGATCGATCTGCTGCGTCGCAAGCCGAGACGCGCGGGCGAGCTCGCGACCGAGCTCGGGTTGACCGCGCCCGCGATGAGCCGTCACCTCCGCATCCTGCGCGAGACCGGGCTCGTCGAGCGCGCCTTCGACGACGACGATGCGCGCGCGAACATCTATCGGCTGCGGCCCGAGCGCTTCGCGGAGCTGCGGAGCTGGCTCGACGACGTCGACCGCTTCTGGGGCCTCCAGCTCGACGCGTTCAAGCAGCACGCGGAGAAGCCCGCGGAGAAGCGGCGTCGATGATCGCCGGCGATCAGGTTCGGGTGCAGACGTTCGTGCGGATCCCACCGCAGGATGCGTTCGACGTGTTCACGCTCGAGATCGACGGCTGGTGGCGACAGGGGCCCGCGTATCGTGTCGGTGGCAAGCACGTCGGACCGATCAGCCTCGAGCCGAGGCTCGGCGGTCGCGTGCTCCAGATCCACGGTCCCGGCCAGGACAAGCTGCACGTGATCGGCGCGATCACCGCGTGGGAGCCCCCGGCGCACGTCGCGTTCACCTGGCGTGGCATCAACTTCAAGGACGCCGACGCGGACACGTTCGTCGACGTCTGGTTCGAGGGTGCGGCCGGGGGGACACGTGTGACGGTGCAACACCGCGGCTTCGCAGCGCTGCGTGACGATCACCCGGTGCGCCACGGCAAGCCGGCGGTCGAGTTCCTCGGCGAGCTCGGTCGCTGGTGGGGAGCGCTGGTGACGTCGCTCCGCGAACGTGCGGAACCCTAGGGGCCTCGAAACGCTTCTTCCCAGGCGCTGCTGACTCCCGACATCGAGAGGTCGCCTCGCCGGAGGTACTCGATCCGCGTGTTGTCACCGAGGAGCGCGCGCACGCCGACGGTCGCTTCGTGGTACCGCTCGGCGGTCGAGCCCGCGACGAACTTCTTCGTCGGCTCGGCCAGGGTGCCGCTCACGAACCACGCGCCCTGCTTGCCTGCTTGTTCGGCGTTGAAGAGCACGATCGAGACATAGACTCGATCGCCGCCGCCGCCGCAGAACGAGCTCGGCATCAGCGACTCACCGTGCGACGTGTGCTTGACGAGCTGGAACGCTTCATCGAGCTGGTCGAGGTTGACGAACCGCGCGTCGTAGGTGCGTGCGAACCATGGCGCTCGCTGCGCGCCGTTCGTGATCACGCCTGCCTCCCCAGTGTTCGAGCCCGGCCCGTTGGGCGTCAAGGTCATCGCACACAGCGCGGTGATCAGGAGCGGATCCAGGCCGCTCTCGGGTGCGGGCGGCGGGCACACGGCCGGCTCCGCGCCGCAGCCGGCGATCAAGCACCATCGACTCATGCAGCTGTCTGGCGACATCCTGCGGACACCTCACACAAAATACCTCGTCCTGTAGGCAGTTCCCGCCCGCAGCGGACGGAGGCCACAGCGCTGCGCCGCGCGTGCGCGACAACCACGGTTGCGCCACGGCAAGTTGGTTGGCGCGTGTTCTCGGCGAGAGAACGTAGCGATCCGTGATTGCGCCCGCGCCGACGTCGGCTAGCTTGTGCCGGCCATGAACGTCCGCTGCGCCTGAGCTGTCGCCGTGGTCGGTGCGAACCGACCGAGTTGCACGCCCGCGTCCGGAGAGTGTCATGCGTCATCTATCCACGTCGCAGCCCGAGTGGCTGCGCGAAGTCTTTGACTTGCGTACCCGCAAGGGTCTCGATCCCCGGGGCCGAATCCTCGTCGAGGGACTGCGCCTCATCGGTGCGGCTCGCGCCGCTGCCCTGCCCTTCGAGTCCATCGTCTATGCGCCAGAGTTCTTCGCCGGCGAGCCGTGCAAGCAGTTGCTCGAGGCCCTGCAGCGCGACGGCGTGCGCTCGGCGTGCTTACCGACGCGCGAGTTCAGCGCGCTGTCGTACAAGGCGGAAGGCCTGGTCGGCGTCGTGCGGTTCGCACCGCCGGCGATCGCGGAGGTCATGCAGTCGTCGCTCGTCCTCGTGCTCGACGGGCTCTCCGATCCCGGCAACATCGGCGCGGTGCTTCGCACGGCGAACGCGTGGGGGCCGGCCGGCGTGGTCGTGGTCAACGGTCGCGACAAGCTGTTCCACTCGAAGTGCCTGCGCGCTTCGATGGGCGCGGTGTTCCACACGCCGACGTGCGCCGTCGAGCGACAGGTCGCGATCGCGCAGGTCGGAGTTCGACCGGTGATCGCGCTCGCACCGGATGGCGATGCCCGACTCGACGCGCTGCCCGACCACGCGATCGTGGTGTTCGGTAACGAGCGCTACGGCGTGCACCCGGCGTGGCACGATGTGACGACCGCACGTGTCGCGATCCCGATGCGCGGCATCGTCGACTCGCTCAACGTCGCGACCAGCGCGGCGATCGTGTTGTGGGAAGCGTTCGCGGGAAAGAAATTTGCCCGCGGGAGCTAGATCGGGCAACCCATATGCTCATGCTCGAGATGGTGTTGTTCGCGATGATCCAGTGGGGCGTGCTGACGGCGATGATCGCGCGCGCGAAGCATCGCGACATCGCCGCGTGGTTCGGGATCGGGGCCGCCTTGCCGGTGTTCGGGCTGATCGCCGCGATCCTCGTCGATGCGAAGCCGCGCCCTGCGAGGACCACGCAGAAGCAGGCGCGGGCACCCCACGCGACGACACCGCTCGCGGCGTAGTACCCTGAACCCGTGCTCCGCCTGACCACGATCACGATCATCGTGCTCGCGTTCGGGCGTGCCTTCGCGGCGCCCAGTACGCGGGTCGTGCTCGTCGATCCGGATCCCGAGCTGCTGCGCGCGATGACGACGGCGCTGCAACCGTGGAAGCTCGACGTGATCGTCGATGCCTCGCCGATCGACGAGATCGGCGCCACCGAGCGTGCCGATGCCTTGCACGCGCGCTTCGTCGTGTGGCGGAGCGGCAAGGACCTCGTGGTGTTCGATCGCGAGCGCGGCGACGCGCAGCATCGCGATGTCGCGGCAGGTGCCCTCGATCCCGTCGATGCCGCCAGCGTAGCGCTCTCGGTGAAGACGTTGATGCGGTTGCCGCCCCCCGAGCAGATCGATCGACCGCCACCTCCGAAGACCAGCACCGAGCTGCGCGTCCAGGTCGGCACCGGTGCACGGATCGCGTCGGGCACGTCCGCTCGCTTCGGCGGGGCGGTGATGGTGAAGCCGATCGCCGCCCTGCGGATCGGCGTCGCCGGGGACACCGGCACGAGCGACGCGTTCAAGAGCGGGAGCTTCGCCGGGTCGTGGAGTGATTGGTCGCTGCTCGCGATCGCCGGCTGGACCTTCACGAAGGGCAAGCTCGAGCTCGAACCCTGGCTCGCCGTTGGGATCACGCGGTCGCACGTCCGTGCGGCGACGATGGGAGCGATGGCCGAGTCGGTCGACGAGCAGGACCTGCTCCCGGCGTTCCGCATTGGCGGGTCCGTGCGTTACCGCCTCGCCCAACTGTGGACGGTGGGAGCGAGTGTCGGGGTTGAAGGAACGGCCGGCACACCGACCTACACGCGACCGAAACCGGACGACAAGGAGCTCTACAATGTCCCGGCGTTGGGCCTCACGCTGGGAATCGTCGTCGCAGCCGATCTGGGGCGTTGAAACCTTGTGACCTCCGCGGGGATCCTGCCCACTAGGGTGACGTGGGGGCTTCTCTGGCAACACGCGAGTCCGATCTGGCACTCGCACAGCGCGCAGCGGGCGGTGATCGCGCCGCGCAACGCGAGCTGTTTGCCGGGCAGAAGACGTCGGTGCACCACACACTGTTCCGGATCCTCGGCAACAACCGCGATCTCGAGGATCTCGTCCAGGATGCGTTCCTCGAGATCTTTCGAGCTCTGTCGTCGTTCCGCGGCGACAGCACGCTGACGCGCTGGTGCCAGACGATCGCGACGCGCACCGCGTATCTCGCGATCAGTCGCCGCAAGCCGCCGTCGGTGGATCTGGCACTCGTCGAGGAGACCATCGCGAGCGACGCCAACACACACCGCACCGCGCAGATGCGAGAGGCCGCACGGCGGTTATACGCGGCGATGGAGCGGATCGACGCGAAGCAGCGGATCGCGTTCGCGCTCGCGGTGATCGATGGCCTGCCGCTCGCCGAGGTCGCGCAGTTGACGGAGAGCAGCGTGGTCGCGGTCAAGACCCGGGTGTGGCGCGCGCGCAAGGATCTGATGAGGCGCGCCGGCAAGGATGCGGTGCTCGCGGGCTATCTCGACGAGCTGGCAGGAGGTGAAGCGTGAGAGAAGACCCCAAGCTGGGGCCGCCGCCCGTCGAGCCGCTGTCGGACGTCGCGTGGGCACGCGTCGAGCGTGGGTTGTGGGCTCGCATGGATGCGGCGCCCGAACGACCGCGGGAACAAGCGCCGCGCCGGCGCTGGATCTGGGTCGCCGCACCCCTCGTCGCCGCGATGGCGATCGTGTTTCTCGTCACCCGTGATCGCAGTGACGAGCACACGCCGCCGGAGACCGCCGATGTTCGCGTGGTCGCACCGGCGTCGGCGTCGACCACCGCGACGTTCGACGACGCGCACATCGAGCTCGCACCCGCGAGTGCGGTGGTGATGCGCCGCGATCGCCCGGCCACGGTGCTCGAGCGTGGTGCCGCCTGGTTCTCCGTCGCGCCGCGCGTCGATCGGCCGGCGTTCACCGTCCTCGCTGGCGATACCACCGTGCGCGTGCTCGGCACGCGGTTCCGCGTCGCCCGCGAAGGCGAGCGCGTCACCGTCGAGGTCGATCATGGTCGCGTCGAGGTCCAGTATCGCGATCGCGTCCAGGTCCTCGAGGCGAAGCAGACCTGGAGCTCGGAGGCACCCGAGCGGATCCTCCTCACCACCGCCACGCAGACCGCGGCACTGCCGCAACCGGCACCTGGGGTCGTCGAGCCCACGCCCGAACGCCAGGTCGTCGAGCCCACGCCCGAACGCAAGGTCGTCGAGCCCACGCCCACACCCCAGGTCATCAAGCCCGAGCCGAAGCTCGAGCCCAAACCCGAGCCGAAGCTCGAGCCCAAGCCGCGACCGACCCCTGATCTCGATCAGCAGAAGTTCGAACAACTCAGCGTGCTCGAGAAGCGCAACCCGCAGGCCGCGATCACCGGCTACCTGGAGATCGCGCAGCGCGGCTCGAAGTGGTCGCCGAACGCGCTGTTCGCCGCAGCTCGCCTCGCCGCCGACCGCAAGGATCCGCGTGCCGAGGCGCTGCTCACCAGCTATCTCGAGCGGTTTCCGACCCACGGTAACGCCGACGACGCCCGCACCCTGCTGCGCCGACTCAACTAGAGTAACCCCGACGTCCGCCTGAGTCGATCCGAAGGCCAGGCGAGTGATGGGGAACGGGGTGGCGAGTCTTCGAGCCGGGGACCCCGAATACAATCGACCCGTGAGCGGGAGAAGGCGAACTCCTAATCCCTGAGCTCAACCCGGAGGACAGAGAATCTTCCGGCGAAGCCGGAAGGTCGAGGTCAACCGAGGTGAGCTCTGGGGTTAGCGCGATCCTTGGTCTCGCCGAGCATCAGCATCGCGACGATGCTGATCGCACTCGTCACCATCACGTAGTACGCGGGCGCGAACGGATCGTCGGTGACTCCGATCAGCCACGCGACGACGAACTGCGTGGTCGCGCCGAAGATCGTGACCGTCAGTGCGTACGCGATCGAGATCCCGGCCGAGCGAATCTCCTGCGGGAACACCTCGGCCATCGACGTCAGCGCCGCGATCGCACCGGGACCGGCGACCAACCCGACGACGACGATCGACAGCACCAGCGCGGTGACCGTGCGCTCGTGCTCGAGGTAGATGAACGCGGGGAGCTGGAGGAGGATCACGCCGATCCGCGACACGATCATCGTGCGCCGGCGACCGAACCGATCGCAGATCACCCCGCCGAGGAACGCCCCGACGATGAACACGCTGCCCATCGCGAGCGGCGCGATCATCGCCGCCTCGGGCGGCATCTTCAGCGTGGCCTGTGCATAGACGGTCATGTACTGCGCGACGTACGTGCTGATCGTCATGCACGACGTGACGAGCACCGTCAGGATCAGCTCGCGCTTGTGCCCGCGCCACACGGCCCCGAGCGTCGCCGAGGCGGTCGAGTGCGTGGGCTCCGACAGCGTCTCCGGCAGCGAGCGCCGCAGGTAGAAGCCGATCGGGATGATCAACAGACCGACGCCGAACGCCGCGCGCCAGCCCCAGCTCGCGAGGTCCTCGGCGTCGAGCACGTTCGCGAGCGTCACGCCCACGCCGCCACCGGCGAGGATCGCCACGCCCTGGCTGACCGAGGACAGGCTGGTGAACAGCGCGCGCTTGCCCGGCGGTGCACCCTCGACGAGCACGGCGGTCACCGGCCCGACCTCACCGCCAACGGCGAGGCCCTGGACGAGCCGCGACAGCACGAGGAGGATCGGCGCGATCGGCCCGATCGTCGCGTACGACGGAGTCGCCACGATCCCGACGGTGCCGAACGCCATCAGCACGATGGTCAGCAGCAGCGCGCGCTTGCGGCCGACGCGATCCGCGTACGCGCCGATCCAGATCGCGCCGAGCGGCCGCGTCAAGAAGCCGATGCCGAACGTCGCGACCGAGAGCAGCAGGCTCGCGAAGTCGTCGCCCGTCGGGAAGAACGCCTGGCCGATGTAGACCGAGAAGAACGAGTAGATCAGGAAGTCGTAGAACTCGAGCGTGTTGCCGATCAGCGTGGCGATCAGGCCGCCGATCGGCATGCGTGGTGTGGTCACAGCGGCTCGGTCTTCGCGAGCTGTCGGGCGAGCTCGTCTGGATCCGTGGTCGGCTGTTCGCAGTGCGTGCCGACGCAGACATATGCGGTGGGCTTACCACCCCGCGCCGTCTTGCCCTCGACGAGCGGACTCATCGACGGCTCGCCCTCGGTGACCTGGACGAGCACGCGATTGGGCACGTATGCACGGCGGACCTTCTGCAACAACAGTTTATGGGATCCACCAACCGGCGCGAGTAACACGATCTGTTTCGGCTTGTCGAGCAGGTAGTCGAGGGAGACCAGCATCCGCGGCATCGCACCGGGGGCACGTGCGAGCAGCGCCCCCGAGGCGCCGAGCGTCCCGAGGGCGCGCTTGCGATACGCGTCGTCGCCGGTCAGCTCGTACAGCTTGAGGAGGTTGCTCGCCGCGATCGAGCTCGCCGCCGGAAGCGCATCGTCGTGCTCGAACCGATCGGTGATCTGCAGCTTCTCGTGGTTCCCCGACGACAGCGCGTAGCCGCCGGCCGGATCGGCGAACGCCTTGTCTTGTGCCGCCTGCCAGGCGATCGCGCGTTGCAGCCACCTCGGATCCGGCACCGCCTCGTAGAGGTCGAGCAGCGCCGCGATCAGGAACGCGTGATCGTCGAGGTAGCCCTTGCCGCTCGCGACCTCGTCGACGATCACGTGCGCGAGCCCATCCGTCATCTTGCTCAGCACCGCCTCCGCGGTGGTGCGCGCGAGGTCTCGGTAGGTTGGGTCGTCGAGGATCAACGCCGCCTGTGCGAACGCCGAGATCGCCAGGGCGTTCCACGCGACGAGGATCTTCTTGTCGATGAATGGCTTCACCCGCTGGTCGCGCGCCGCACGCAGCTTCGGCAGCGCGCGGGCCAGCGCCAGCTCGATCTCCGCGGGAGACCTCCGCAGCCGCTCCGCCACCTCGGCCACCGACTTCGGCCTCCACAGGATGTTGGTGCCGCGCTCGAAGTTGCCCCCGACGGTGAGATCGAAGACCTCGCGCACGATCGCCGCATCGTCACCGGTGACGCGCTCGACCTCGGTCGCCGTCCACACGAAGTAGCTGCCTTCGTGGCCCTCGCTGTCGGCATCGCTCGCCGCGTAGAACCCGCTCGACGGCGCTCGCAGCTCGCGGGCGAGATAGTCGAGCGTGTCACGCGCGATCGCGGCGTAGGCCTCGCGCCCGGTCACCTGGTAGGCGGCGAGGTACACGCTCGCGAGCTGCGCGTTGTCGTACAGCATCTTCTCGAAGTGCGGGACTCGCCACTTGCCATCGACGGTGTAGCGATGGAACCCCCCGCCGACGTGATCGCGGATCCCGCCCGCCGCGATCCGGTCGAGCGTGAGCGTCGCCATCTCGAGCGACCTCGCGTCGCCGGTGCGCCGATGGTGATGCAGGAGCAGCTCGATCACCGACGGCCGCGGAAACTTGGGCGCAGCGCCCCAGCCGCCCCACGTCGGGTCGAACGCTCGCTTCAGCTCGTCGACCGCGGCCGTGATCGCAGCCGGCCCCGGCACGTCGCCACGCGGCGGTGGACGATCGAGCTCCGCGAACAGCATCGCCGCGTGCCTCGCGAGCGCATCCGGATCCGCGCGATACGCCTTGCCGAGCTCGTCGATGATCGACAACAACCCTCTCCCGCGATCGCCATCGCGCGGTGGGAAGTAGGTGCCGCCGAAGAACGGCTTGCCATCGGGCAACAGGAACACCGTCAGCGGCCAGCCACCCGAACCGGTGAGTCGCTGGACCGCCGCCATGTACGAGCGGTCGAGGTCCGGGCGCTCCTCGCGGTCGACCTTGATCGCGATGAACGTCCGATTGATCGCCGTCGCGATCTCGACGTCCTCGAACGACTCGCGCTCCATCACGTGACACCAGTGACAGGTCGAGTACCCGATGCTCAGCAGGATCGGCCGGTCGAGCCGCTTCGCCGCTGCCAGCGCGGCGGCGCCCCAAGGTCGCCAATCGACGGGATTGTGCGCGTGCTGCAACAGATACGGACTGCGCTCGAGGATCAGCCGGTTCGCGTACGTCGCCTCGCCTCGCTTCGCCGCGATCGCCGTCGCGACCTCCGTGTCGAACGGCTCGGCGCCGGGGAGCTCGCTCTCCCGGCGGTCGCGCTGACAGGTGATCAGGAGGAAGACGACCAGCCAGCGCACACGCTCAGCGTATCAGTGGCAGACGAAGGTGCCCATGTCGTCGGGCTCGCAGACGCCGGACTCGCACTCGGGCGCGTCGGGGTCGCACGCCTTGCGGCACTGCTTGTCCCCATCGATCACGCTGCACGTCTGCGGGGCATCGCAGGCGAGGTCGCACGACGGCGTGACGATCTCGAACTCGGTCGGCACGCACAGCGGGTGGTGCTTGAGCACGTACGCCTGACCGGCGGAGACCGAGATCCGCGACGAACCGCCGCCCGAGCTCATGATGTTCTTCTCGAACTCCGGCGAGCACACGCCGCCGTCGCACTGCGGCGAATCGGGGATCGGGTCGTGCTGCGCGCCGCTGCTCTCGCTCGTGTGATAGAGGCCGAGGAAGTGACCGACCTCGTGGGCGACGGTCGAGCCGAGGCCTTCGACGTCGAGCAGGTTGTCGGCATCGGTGTACGCCTCGGTCGAGACCAGCACCGCGGCGTTCGAGCGATCCGCATCGAACGGACCGGGCAACCCCATCGCATAACCCGAGGGCTCCGAGCCACCGATGTTGCGAACGACGACCACGTGGACGCTGTCCGCGCGCGCCGAGCCAGAGCTGCGAGCCTGGCGGAGCACGTCGTCGACCTGCCCCATCACGGTCGCGGTGTCGTCGACGTTGAAGTTCGGGTTCGGTAGGCTGATCGGCGAGATCGAGTAGTCGAGGATGCGCACGCCCTGCGTCGCGTAGAGGTTGTTGACCCAGGTCGCCATCCGGTCGACCGCGATCTCGAACTGCGAGTTATCGATCGCGTTCTCGTCGACGAGGAAGTCGAGGTGGATGCCGCAGGTGTCGATGCCGGTCTGCTTCTTCGCGTAGAGCCGGATCTCGACGTCCTCCGTGAGCTTGTCGCCGTCCGGCGTCTCGCCGCGGAGCAGGAGCTTGTACTCGCCCGCTTCCATCTGGAGCGTCGGGCTGTTCGGGTAGAGCCAGTCGACGAGGCCGGGAACCTCACGCGCGAACCGCGTCGTGTACGTGCCACCTTCGATCAGGTCACCACTCGGGGTCTTGAACTTCGAGAGGTAGTAGAGGCCCTTGTCGCCGCGAACCTCCATCAGCACCGACTCGAGGCCCTCGGGCGCGTCGATCGTGATCTCCTCGGAGAGTCCGTCCTCGATCCGTGCGTGGATGATTCGCTGAACGAGGTCCTCGCGACCGGGAA
Organism: Deltaproteobacteria bacterium; assembly: GCA_031385555.1. Classification (GTDB taxonomy): domain Bacteria; phylum Myxococcota_A; class Polyangia; order Haliangiales; family Haliangiaceae; genus JABFXX01. The sequence continues at coordinate 42,573 of JANNBP010000036.1, forward strand.
TGGGCACATCGGTGAAGCCGTCATCGGGCGTCATACAACCGACGAGAGAAGCAACAAGAGAGGCGGTGAGAGCTGCAGTCCGCATGGTCTACCTCGGAGGGCGGTGAGGAGAACGTCGGGAGGGTGAAGGTGTGGTGGGTCTAGGGGGCGCAGCAGTAAGCGCCTGCGTCTCCACCACCGGCCGCACAGTCGGGACCGTTCTCTTCGCACTGCGTGCCGACGCCGCAGGTCACTTCCATGACCTCGCCGCCACTGCACCAGCGGGGCTTGCCAGCGACGCAACGGCCTTCGAAGCCGAGCGTGTCGCACTCCGACATCGCGGGGGCGCGGCAGATCGCGCCGACCACGGGGTCGACCACGCAGACCTTGCCGTCGGTGCACTGTTGCTCGATCAGCGTGTCGCCGTTGCACCAGCGCGCTTCGGTGGTGCCGTTGCACTCGCCCTCGAAGCCGAGCGCCGGGCACTCGTTCGTCGCGGGAGGCGGCGTACCGCCGGCGGCGCAGCAGAACGCGCCCGGGATCGCCGTGCCGTTCGACGTGGTGCATGCGGTGCTGCACGACAGACCGTCGCCCGCGCAGTCCCACACGATCGTCTGCGGCGCTGCACCGGTCTCGTCGCACCAGGTCGCCGTGTTGCCTTCGCACATGCCGTCGTTGGTCAGGCCGTTGTCGCAGGCGCCACCGGTACCACCGGTACCCGCGACCTCGCACTTCGCGCCGACCGTCGTGTCGACGATGCAGCTCTTGCCGAGCGCGCTGCAGTCCTTGCGGAGGAGCACGTCGTTTCCGACGTCGCAGTACACCGCGACGCCGTCCTGGCACTGACCCGACTCGGGGATCCCATCACAGTTCGGCGCAGTCCCGCTGCCATCCTTGGGGGCGGGCGGCTGCTTGACCGTCGGCGGGGGTGGCTGGTCGTCATCGTCGCCCGTGACCTGCGGCGTGCCACCGGCACATCCGATCAGGACACTGACCAACAATCCGAACAGCGGCAGCGCGGCCGACTGGGCAAGGTGTGATGGCTTCATGCGAGCGTATTCAGCAAGCTGGATGCCGATCCAAACGGCGATCTACCGGATCGAAAAGTCGCCTGATCTCGAAGATCTAGGTGGTGTCCCGGAAATCTGTCGACGGTCGATCGACTCGCCTGGCAAGGACGTCAGCCAGGGGCTTTGACCACTCCTACCGGTCCCACTGAAGACAACAGGACCCACGACGCACCGTGTCGAATGCGCTCGGGAATCGCAGGTTCGACGTGCTCGGGACTAGGGGCACTCCAGATCGGAGAACAGAGGTGCGGTGGGGTCGCCAGCAACGGCACAGGCGCGGCGGTCGCGCTCGGCCTTGAGCACGCTCCGCATCGGGGCGGCCTGGAACGAGGTGACATGACCCTCGAGGGCATCGCCGAACTGGGCCAGTGTGAGCTCCATACCAGCCTCGGTCGCCGTCGGGAGCGACCAGACGTTGCCCTCGGCGACGGGCGGAAGCGAGGTCATGACCTCGTCGAACATCGCGGGGATCAGGTCTTCCACGGTGGCTGCCTCGGGGAGCTCGAGCGTCCCCGACGCCAACCGTGCGGCCGCCGCGTCGTAGAGGCCGCAGCGGTACGCCGAACCGACGGGGTGCTTCCAGTCGAGGGCCCGCACGCGCAGCGCGTCGACGGGCGAGATGACGCCGCGTGCGACCAGCCCGAGCTCGATCTCCAGCGTGGCCTGGCCGCGGATCGCGATCAACGTGACCGGCGGCTCTGTCGACGGTGGCGGCAACTGCATCCGCGTATCAGCGAGCCACGACCACGTCCCCTCGGCGGCCGCCGAGCGGTAGAGATTGCGGATCGAATCGTCGACGAGCGCCGCGATCCGCAGCTCGCCGGAGTCGTGGACCTCGGAGACGTAGTTCGTCGACTCGTCGCAGAACAGCGGCCGCACCAGCTGCAGCGCAGCCGAGGCATCCGCCGTCTTGGTCCGCGTCTTGAGGCGCGCCGTGGTGACCCGCTGGATGCCCGCGCGGATGATCGGCTCGAGGCTCGCGGCCGAGTCGAGGACGGTGTCGCGCGTGAGCTCCTGAAACGTCGGATCCTGCGAGAACGCCTGGGGAAGGTGCTCGTCGTAGAGCTGCGAGGAGAACCCGGGATGCGCGTTCCAGTTCGACCACGGGCTCGCCATCTCGTTCATCAGCGGCGCCCAGGTGTCGAGCTTCTCCGGGCCACCGTGGCAGCCCATGCAGAACGTCGGCGCGACGTTGACCGCCATGCCGCCGTCGGCGGTCTCGGTGGTCTGATAGCGGCGGTACTGCCCCGCCTCCGCGTCCCACGACGCCAGGTGCATCTGCTTCGGGTCGATGCCGTTGCCGTCGGCCTTGACGACCATCGCGGCGAAGAACTGGCTGGCACCGAGCGCATCGTTCGCACACCGCGTGACGATCGGCTTCGGCGCGTAGCCCTGATTCGACAGCACCACGAAGTGCTTCTCGGTCTCGCTGTCGCAACCCAGTTGCGTGCCCACACCGTCGAGGACCAGCTGGTAGTTACCGGTCAGCGTGCCGTCGTCGGCGACCGTGTCGCGGAGGAAGTTCGAGACCGGATCCGCATACCCGTCGAGCTGACCGAGTAGCTCGTCCTTGCTGCCCGCCGATTCGCACCGGTCGTCAACGCAGTCGCGCGGCATCTCCACACCACATGCGGTGGCGAGGAGGAGCGATGAGAAAACCGCGCTGATTGCGAAGGTCCGCATAGGATCCTCGTCGGAGCGTCAGTTACGGAGCGACGAACTGGTTGACGACCTGGCAGGTCTTCGGGTTGAGGCGGGCGCCGTCGTCGACCGAGAGGTTGTCGCTCGGCATCGTCGCGGCGAACTCGAAGACCTGCATGCCCCGCGCGGTCTGGCGGTTGAGCGAGGTGATCTGGAGCGCGTTCTCGACGAGCGGCTTGCTGCCGAGCGCCTTGCAGGCGTTGGTGAAGGCGTCGAGCTTGGCCGTGTGCGCGGCGTCGTCGCCCGTGGTCTTGAGGTTCGCGAGCAGGACCGCGCCAGCGCTACCCTCGACCGGAGACTCCGCTTCGAGGTTCGCGATCAGCCCGTCGCGGATCTTGGCGGCGGTGATGTCCGCACCCTCGAGGGCGGGGACGAAGGAGAGCAGCGAGCAGCGGTCGCTCGAGAACACGGGGCGGGTGAAGTCGACCATCAGGACGTCCTTGAGCAGATCGTCGTCGAGGATGCCGGCGGTCTTGAGCTGCTGGAGGAAGTTGTTGTCCGCGTGCGAGCGCTCGACGAAGGCGTAGTCCATCAGGGTGTCGATCGCATTGGGCACGCCCTCGACGGTCTGGCCGTTCGACTTGATCTGCGCGTCGTAGTCCGCAAAGGTGATGCTGATCGAGCCGAAGCCCTTGAGGCTGGGGTCGAGGAGCGAGTCGAACGGCAGGCTCGAGATCTGGCTGCCACCCGGGCCACCCGTCACAGGGCTCGCGAAGTCCGCGCCGTTATCCAGGTTGACCTCGACGGTGCAGAACAGCGGCTTCAGCAGCTTCTCGACGGCCTTCGGCGATGCCTTGAAGAGGTCGAGCTTGGTCTTGTTCCACTTGGTGTTGGCTCCCTTGACCACACCTTCGAACTCGGCGCCGGTGTTCTTGCGGCCCAACAGATTCTTGTTCGCGGTGACGAGCTCCGCCGCGCCCGGGTGGTTCTCGTGACCTTCCCAGTGCATCCACGGCGTGTCGAGCTCCTTCATGATCAGGCCGCCACCCGTGTGGCAACCCGCGCAGCGGCGAACCTGGCCGGGGCCCGTGCCCTGCTCGACGAGGTCCTTCGACGAGCCGAAGAAGTTGATCTTCCCCTGTCCGTCGGTTTCGTAATAGTTGAAGACACCTGCGGTGTCGTCGAAGCCGATCATCTCGACGCCCGCGGGCATCGTGGTCTGGCCGGCGCGGAGGCCGAACAGCGAGAAGATGATGCCTTCGGTGCCGCGACCGCCGCAGCGGCGAGTCGTCACGGCGCGGTACGAGGTGGCGGTGCCCGAGGCCTGCGCGGTCTCGGAGACCAGGCGTGTCTCGATGCCGTCGCCGTCGTTCGGGCAGCCTTCCTTGTCCGTCTCCTTGAGCTTCGCCATGATCTCTTGGAACGTCTTCGGGCAGGTGTCGCCCGCGCGGAACGCGAGCTTCGCGATCGGGTCATTCAGTCTACCGGCGACCTTCTTGTGGTCCGCGCCGGACTCGTCGACCATCGTGCCGTCACACGGCGACGCCGGGACTTCGCTGTCCGGCACGTCGTCGCACTTGCCTTCAGAGCAGTCGCCATTGTCGTCGGCAGGCGTCGCGCACCCGAACAGCGAGAGGGTGGCGACGGTAGCGAGGGCGAGGTTCTTCAACATTGACATGGCGCGTTGCTCCGAATGGCTGGAGGAGATGGCAACCCATGGAGCAAGCGACAGACCAGGCGCAACGCCGTGGTAACTGCCTGCGATCGCCGAATTTATCGGCGTGCCGATCGCGGAGAGCAGATCGATCTTCCAGAGGGCTTGGGTTGCCGGTGGAAGCTCGAGCAGCCATCCGGGCGGGAACGATCGTCCGCACGGGGTCCCTTACCAAAACAACGGGAAGGTCCAATGTGCGCTCAATGTGCGCTCAATGTGCGCTCGCGTAGCGCTGCCGAAACCGCGAACGGGCCGCCCGCAGGCAGCCCGTCGACCACGCCGGGTCGCGTTACGGAGCGAAGGTCTTCACCACCTGACAGGTCGTCGGCGACAGGCGCGCCGCGGCGTCCACGTTCAGGCTGTCGGTCGGCATCGTCGCGTCGAACTCGACGATCGGCAGCTGGCGGGCCTGGCTGCGGTTGAGCGACGTGATCTGGAGGGCGTTCTGGACGAAGGGCTTGCTGCCCAGCGCGGTGCAGGCCGCGATGAAGGCATCGACCTTCGCGTCGTGCGCCGCGGCGTCACCGGTGGTCTTGAGGTTGTTGAGCAGCGCGCCGGCCGGGCTGGTGGCGGTCGGGGTCTCGGCCTCGAGCGAGGCGATGAAGCCCGCGCGAACCTTGTCGGCCTTGAGGTCTTCACCCGACAGCGTCGGAGCGAAGTCGGCGAGGGCGCAGCGATCCGACGAGAACACCGGGCGGGTGAAGTCGACCATCAAGACATCCTTGACGAAGTCGGCGTCGATGATGCCGGCCGCGACGAGCTGCTCGACGTAGTCGTTGTCGATCGCTGCGCGCTCCACGAAGGTGTAGTCGAAGAAGGTGTCGATCGCGTTGGGCACGCCCTCGACGCGCTGGCCGTTGGACTTGATCTGCGCGTCGTAGTCCGCGAACTCGATGCTGATCGAGCCGAAGCTCTTGAGTTGTGGGTCGAGGAGCGAGTCGAACGGGATGCGGCTGATCTCCGAGCCGCCGGGGCCGCCGGTCACCGGGCTGCCGAAGTCGGCGCCGTTATCGAGGTTGAACTCGTTGGTGCAGAACAGCGGCTTGAGGAGCGCGTCGACCTTGCCGGCCGCCTTGAGGGTGGCGATCCGGGTCTTGTTCCACTTCTCGTTGCCCGACTTGACGACGCCCTCGAGCTCCGCGCCCGAGGTCTTCGAACCGAGGTTCTTCGCGTGCTTCTTCACGAAGTCCTCGGCGCCCGGCGTGTTCTCGTGACCTTCCCAGTGCATCCACGGGGTGTCGAGCTCCTTCATCACGAGCCCGCCATCGACGTGACAGCCCGCGCAGCGACGGTCGCCCGCGTTGCCGGTGCCCTTCAGCATGTCCTTCGACGAGCCGAAGAAGTTCAGGGTCGTACCGTCGGTCTCGTAGTAGTTGAAGACGCCCGCGCTCTCGTCGAACGCGATCATCTCGACGCCCTCGGGCAGCTTGGCCTGACCGGCCGACAAGCCGAACAGCGAGAAGATGATGCCGTCCGTCGAGCGGTTGTTGCACGTCCGCGTGGTCACCGCGCGGTAGCTCGACGCCTTGCCCATCGCCTGCGCGGTCTCGGAGATCAACCGCGTCTCGAGGCCGTCCTGCTCGCCGGGGCAGCCTTCCTTGTCGTTCTGGCGGAGCTTGTCCATGATCTCGGAGAACGAGGTCGGACACGATTCGCCGGCGTGGAACACGGCCTTCGCGAGCGGGTCACCGACGCTGCGCGCCGGGTTCTTCATCTTGTTGCCCGACTTGTCGACCATGATCCCGTCGCACGGGGTCTTGGCGACGTCGCACTTGCCGTCCGCACACTCGTCCTCGAGGCCATCCTCGGGCATCGCACAGCCGATGAGTCCGAACACTGAACTGAGGCCGACGAGCAGGAACAGCTTCGAGGTAGGCATGCTCACTGCTGTGAGCAATCAGCAGGCCACCGCGATCTGGCCGAAACTATGGGACCCGCGATCCGCCAGGCAGCTCGAGCCGCCAGGGTCGAGTGGCCGATCCGGCGGCGACACTAGCCGGTGACGTTTCCCTCAGCCGATCACCCTTCGACTATCGGACCGCGGGGCGATGAGGGTAGGTTTCGCCGTCGTGTTCGGTCGGCTCCTCGTCCTCCTCGCGTTGGTCGCGTGCGGTCCGTCGTCGCGACCGCCAGCTCCGCAGCACGACGGTCCGTGGCTGATCCATCAGGCGCCGAACCCGTCGCCGAACGCGGCGTACCGCTGGGTGCACGTGCTGCAGGAAGCGAGTGGGCGCGCGGTGGATCGGTTCGGCGCGCGGCCGACGATCATCTCGCGCGAGATGCACATGGGCGTCGCGGCGATGTTCGACGCGTGGGCCGCCTACGACGACAAGGCCGTGGGCACGCGGCTCGGGGGGACGCTGCGCAGGCCGCCGGCAGAGCGCACGCTCGACAACAAGCAGAAGGCGATCGCGTACGCGATGTACCGGGTGCTGCTCGCCGTCTATCCCGAGGACGCGACCTGGATCAAGGATCAGCTGCGTTCCCAGAAGCTCGATCCCGAGGACGAGACGCTCGATCCGGCGACCCCGCAGGGCATCGGCAACACCGTCGCCGCGGCGATCGTGGCGTACCGCCGCCACGACGGCTCGAACCAGGACGGCGACGAGCCCGGGAGCAACGGCAAGCCGTACGCCGACTACACCGACTACAAGCCGCTCAACCCGCCGGGCAACATCGGCCAGCCGCTCGGGCTGGTCGATCCGGATCGCTGGCAGCAGCTGCCGTTCGTGATCGACGGCAAGGTGCTCCATCCCGGCTTCCTGACGCCGCAGTGGCACAAGGTGAAGCCGTTCGCGATCGACCGCGCCGATCAGTTTCGTCCCGGTCCGCCACCGAAGGTCGGCTCGCCGCAGATGAAGCAGGACGTCGACGAGTTGATCCGCGCGAACGCGAACCTCGATCTGACGAGCAAGGCGACCGTCGAGTTCATGCGCGATGGTCCACGCTCGACCGGACAGTCGGGGCACTGGCTGCGGTTCGCCGCCGATGTCTCGCGCCGCGATCATCACGACCTCGACACCGACGTGAAGATGTTCTTCGCGGTCGGCAGCGTGGTGTTCGATGCGTTCATCTCGTGCTGGGAGACCAAGCGCCACTACGACAGCGCGCGGCCGTGGTCGCTCGTGCGGCACTACTACGCTGGTCAGCAGATTCCCGGCTACCTGGGCTCGTGCAAAGGCTCGGGCACGATCCCCGCCGAACAGTGGCAGCCCTATTCGCCGCCGAACTTCCCGACGCCGCCGTTCCCCGGTTACTCGTCGGGTCACGCGACCGCGAGCGGCGCCGGCGCGCGGATCCTCGAGCTGTTCACCGGCAGCGATCGGTACGGTGCGATCGCGATCCGCACCGCGGGCGAGCTGACCGAGATGCAGTGCAGCGTCGGCGAGATGCAAGCGAAGGATGGCGCGCCGGCGGAGCTGCCGAACCAGCGCGAGGTCCGGCTGGCGCTCGACACGTTCTCCGGAACCGCGAAGCTCGCGGCGCGCTCGCGGATGCTCGGCGGCTATCACATCTCGACGGACAACAACGTCGGCCTCGAGATCGGGAGGAAGCTCGCCGACTACAGCTGGCCGAAGTACGAGGCGTACTGGAACGGCACGGCGACGGTGCGTGACTGACCTCGAGGCGCTGCTCGAGGCGATCTACGCGGCGCCCGATGACGATGCGCCTAGGTTGGTCTACGCCGACGCGTTACTCGAGCACGGCGATCCGCGCGGCGAGTTGATCGTCCGGCAATGCCAGGGTGACGCCGCGACCGACCTGGTCGAGCAGTACGGCGAGGGGTGGCTCGGCGAGCTCGCGCCCGTGCTCGCGGCGAGCACGTTCGAGCGCGGCTTCCTCGCGACCGCGACCGTGCGCGACCAGCGCAGAGCTCGCGACCTCGAGCCGCTGATCGGCCATCCGACGTGGCGGACGGTGCGCGAGCTCCGCGGCTCGGCGGCGATCGCCGTGCATCCGTCGATGACGGCGCTGCGCGTGCTCCACGTCGCGAGGGAGAAGACGCTGTGGCGCGAGCTGCTCTCGGGCGCCACACGCGACCTCGTCGAGCTCCACTACCAACCCAACGTCGACGAGAACTGGTTCCCCGATGGCGACGTCACCGCGACCCCGCACTCGGGCGGCGTCTGGAGCTACGACGTGATCCAGGAGGAGCTCGCCGCGCTCGCCGAATGCAGCGCGCTGCCGAGGCTGCGCCGGCTCGTGCTGACCGGTGCGCTCGAATCCTCGCTCCCGATGGTGCTCGGTGGTTCGCTGCTCGATCGCGTGCCGGTCGTCGAGACCCATCACGGCCCGATCGCGGTCAAGATCGCGGGTGGCATCGCCGCGGTCACGCTCGCGCCGACGGCCTCGCCGCACTACGCGCAAGGGTTGCTCGCGGTGATCCGGCTCCTGCCCGAGCACCTCGGCATCGAGCTGACCACCGGACCTCGGTTCGAGAATCGTCAACTGATCGAGGGCGCGCTCGGCAGCCGCCTGCGTCGCTGACAATCGACGCGCGTCGTACGGTGTGCTCATCGGGCTCGGCGGACGGCCAGCTCGCGGACGCCGAGCCCCTGGGTGTACTTCGCGGGATCGAAGCCGCGCGCGACGGCGAGGTCGACGATGTCGGGGAAGCGGCGAGGACGGCGCCGCCGATCGCGCGAGACCGCCATACGAGATCGCGTCCACCCCTCGGAGCATTTGTGCCGCAACTGCTTGCACCGGCGCGCACGGCGAAAAACACTCGCTGCGCATGAAACGACCGGGAATCCCTGTCGATGAAGAGGCGCGGATCGAGAGCCTGCGATCCTACGACGTCCTCGATACCCCGGCCGACGCGCAGTTCGATGCCATTACCCGACTTGCCGCGATCGCCCTCGACACGCCCATCGCGCTGATCTCCTTTGTCGATACCGATCGTCAGTGGTTCAAGTCGCGATACGGGCTCGATGCAGAGGAGACCGGGCGGGACATCTCGTTCTGCGGTCACGCCGTGGCTGCTCAGGAGACCCTCGTGGTGGCTGACGCGATGGCCGACCCGCGGTTCATGGACAACCCCCTCGTGCTCGAGGCGCCCCACATCCGATTCTACATCGGGGTCCCGCTCGAGGCGCCTGACGGCCATCCCCTGGGCACGTTGTGCGCGATCGACCGCCAACCCCGCGAGCTCACGGACGCACAACGGGAAACTCTCCAGTTACTCGCCGGTCAGGTGATGGCACTCCTCGAGCTCCGTCGCGTCGGGCGCGAGCTGATCGACCAGACCAAGCGACTCGAGGTTCAACAGCGGCGACTCATGGAGCGCGAGCTGCAGCTCGCGAGTCTGCTCGACAGCATGGTCGAGGGTGTCGTCGTCCAGGATCGCAGCGGTGCGATCGTGCTCGCCAACCCGGCGGCGGAACACATCCTCGGACTCAAGAGCGATCAACTCACCGGCCTGACCTCACACGACCCGGCATGGCATGCGACCCGCGCCGACGGATCGCCGTTCCCTGGAGACCAGCATCCCGCGATGATCTCGCTCGAGCAGGGCAAGTCATCGCGCGACGTGATGATGGGCCTCCACCACACGGCCACCAACGAGCGCCGGTGGATCGAGATCAACTCGAGTCCGTTGGCAGAGTCGCCGGACGCGGAGCCGTATGCCGCCCTCACGACGTTCCGCGACGTCACCGAGCAACGCGACATCCAGGAACGCCTGGCACGGCACGATCGCCTGGTGACGACCGGCATCCTCGCCGCCGGCGTCGGCCACGAGATCAACAACCCGCTGACCTACCTGATGGTCAACATTGGCCTCGCGGTCGAGGAGCTCCAGGCGATCGGCGGGGGCTCCCCATCGACCCGGTTGATGGAGATCATCGACCTGCTCGAACAAGCGCGCCAAGGTGGCGAGCGAGTCAAGCGCATCGTGCGCGGGCTGAAGTCGCTGGCCCGCCGGAATACGGAAATCGGGCCGATCGATCCGCACGGCTCGATCCGCAATGCGATCGAGCTCGCGGGTCACGAGCTCCGCTCACGCGCGCAGACCACGCTGCAACTCGAACCGGTCCCGCAGATCCTCGCCGACGAAGGCCAACTAACCCAGGTCGTGGTCAACCTCGTCGTCAATGCGGCGCAGGCGTTCGAGGTCGACGACCCCACGTCGAACCAAGTCGCGATCCGGACGCGATGCGATGGAGATCGCGTGCTCGTCGAGGTGTCCGACAACGGGCCGGGCATCAGGCCCGAGGTGTTGCCCAGGATCTGGGATCCGTTCTTCACCACCAAATCACCGGGAGTTGGCACCGGGCTAGGTCTCTCGATCTCGCACGGGATCGTGCTGGCGATGGGAGGACGGATCGAGTGCGAGACCACGGTGGGACGGGGCACGACCTTCAAGCTCGACTTCCCCATCGCAGCGGTCGCGGCGACCGAGGTCGAGGCGACCGCCGTCGCGGGTGGCCGAGCGATGGTGATCGACGACGAACGCACGATCCTGCTCGCGTTGAGGCGCATGCTCCGCCACGACCTCACGGTGGAGACCTATGACGATCCACGCGAAGCCCTGGCCGCGATCCAGCGAGGCGAGCGGTTCGATGTCGTCTTCAGCGACATCCTGATGCCGCATCTCACGGGCATGGACCTCTACCGAGAGATCAAGAAGCTCGATGCGGCGCAGGCGGAACGCATCGTGTTCATGAGCGGCGACCTCAGTCGTGCCGATATCGAGCGCTTCCTCTCGGAGGTCAGCAACGAACGACTCGAGAAGCCCTTCAGCATCCAGAATATCCGGGGGATCGCTCGGCGGTTTGTCGCGAGTCGACGACCTTAACCCCGCTCAACCGGGTTGGACCTGGGACGCTTCGACCGTCTCGAGGCTCCAGGTTGAGCTCAGGATGGGGAGTTCGTGGTCGACAGGACGCTGGGGTTAGTTGCCTTGGGCGGGCGACTTCAGCACCCACGGGGTCGCCGAGCAGGTGTCCGCATACGGACTCTCGGACGCCCCTGGATCGCAGGTCACGCCGGTCGGGATCGGGACGTGGACGACGATCATGTCGGCGTACTTGTCCGCGCAGGCCGCGCGAACGTCGGCGGCGCCGTACAGCAGATCGGCGGCGGACAGATCACAGGTCACGATCGTCTGACCGTTCTCGCCGAGGTTGACGTAGTGGCAGCTGGGCGGCAGTTGCGACTCGGTCTCGCTGCCGGGGACGAAGCCCGACCAGGTGCCGAGCTGGAAGCCGCGCGATTCCCACGGCGACACGAGCTCGCCGAGCGGCGTCTCGCTGTCGACGGAGCAACCGCACTCGGCGAGGCGGCTCATGCTCGCGCAGATCGTGGTGTCGCTCTTGCGGAACTCGGTCTGGTTGATGTCGGCGTTGAACAGGCAGCCACGCATGAAGTCGTCGTGGCGGAGGTCGCGCGGGTTCTCGGGATCGCCGTTCGGCGCGGGCTTGGTGCAGTCCTCGACGAGGACCTGGGCGGCGTCGGTCGAGTTGACCTCGAACGCCATGCGGAAGTTGGTCTCGTCGACGGCGACGCCCGCGACCTTCGGGCAGATCGCCTTCGGGTCCTGACCATCACACGCGGCGACGGGGCCGGGCTGATCGGAGTTCCAGGCCGTGAACACGCACTGACCGACGATCGCGGTGTCGTCGGCTTCGAGTGCGCTGATCTGTCCGGGCGTCAGCTCGACGCCGCCGGGCGTGGTGCCGTAGCTGGAGTCCTTGCCGAGGTTGCGGCCGAGGATCGCGGGAGCGGGAGCCGGGGCTTGTCCCTCTGCGGGCAACTGCGCGATCGCGAAGTACTCGCAGTACTCCTGGCCGCGATCGTCCGCGGTCACCCCCTGGACGTCGGCACACGACCACCGCAGGAAGCCCTCGTTGAAGGCCGTCCGGTTCTCGTTGTAGGCGTCGCTTCGACGCTTCGTGCACGAGATCTCCGCTGGGTCGTCGGGCAGATCGCACTTGCCGGTCGTGGCGCAATCGTCGATCGGGGGCTCCGACGAAGAAGCGCACCCGGCGATCAGCAAGATCGCGGCGTAGCGGAGGGTGGACGGCATGTCCGGTCGATGGTGCACCAGCCGATCCAGCTGTCCAACGGCCGGACTGGGCGTTAGATCGCTGACTTGTCCGCGTCGCGCCGGACAACGCAGTGTCCGGTGGCTGGTCTCGTGTCCGGTACGCGGGACGCCAGTACGGGTGGCGGATCCAGTGTCCGGGCGCCTGCACTGTCCGGTTTGCGACTGTCCGAAATCTGGCCGAACTCCTCGGGATCACCGGGAACCGGACACCCGCGGCTACCGCGCCGCGCAAGGGCACGGTTGGTGCTGTGACCTCGGACATGAAGCCATCACCCCTTGCCCTGACGATCCCCGTCGGGTTGGCGCTGTTCGCAGCGTCTTGCGCGAGCGAGCAGCCCGCGCCCGACGACACCGATGGCTTGTGCGAGATCGGCAAGTGCGACTCGCTCCCGTTCGGCGATCAGCTCAAGGGTCGAGAGGATCCCGTCTCGAAGTGGCTGCGAGGCCTCTACGAGTCGAAGGTCATCGACGACAAGGGTGTGTTCCACGGCAGCAAGGCCGACAAGGTCGCGCCGACGGATGATCCGCAGTTCTACGGCAAGCTCCTCGACGGTCTGGCGACGGGCCAGGGTTGCAGCAAGGCCGCGACGATCGCCTACGCGCTCGCCGATGACTTGATCTCCGGCAACGCCGATCAGATCTATCCCCGCCTGATCACGACGGTGTGCTCGGACACCGACGCCGTCACCAACGCGTTCGTCGCCACGCTCGGCGAGGTTGCGCCGGACATCGACGTCAACCGCCTCGAGTTCTTCGCCTGGGATCCGACCGCGCAGAAGTACACGTTCTTCGCGACCGAGGACCTCGGCGACGGCAACCTCCAGCTCGAGGTCGAGCCGAAGCGCTGCAGCAAGTGCCACACGACCCCGCTCTCCACTGACCCGAAGGGCATGCCTCGGCTGCCCATCATGAACGAGCTGACCAAGCCGTGGACCCACTGGAACGCTGGCGAAGGTGGTGTTTCTGAAAGCTTTCTCGTCCCGGCGGGCCTCGAGGGCATGCCGACCTGGGAGAAGTACAAGAAGACGATCGGCGCCGCGTCTCGCCTCGAGAAGGTCGTCCGCGACGCCAACGCCCTCAAGATCACGCCGACCCGCGGCAAGCAGCTATTCCGTCCGGCCAAGCTCGACGAGACGATGGGCCTGATCCGACCGCTGTTCTGCGACGAGCAGGTCAACTACGCGACCGAGCTCGCGACCGGCGAGATCGCCACCGACGTGTTCGTGTCCGGGGGCATCAAGGGTGCGTTCCGCACGATCCAGGCGACCTGGCCATATGCCTGGTTTAACAACGATAACGTCTCGCTCCCGGCCACGGCTGACGCCGGCCAACGGCTGTTCATGGTCCCGGTTCGCGGCATCGCCGACCAGACCTTCGAGACCCAGCTGACCTCGGCGCTCTCGCCGGCCCACATCCTCGCGTTGCGCGCCCTCGACTACAAGAAGCCGGCGTTCTCCGACGCGCGCTGCCAGCTCTGGAAGGACGCACTCGACAAGTTCGCCGCCAAGCCGCCGACCCTGACCGGTCGCAACCGCGACGCGATCAAGGTGGTGTTCGAGGAGATCATGAAGAACGGCGGCATGTCGACGCGCAACCTCGCGTCCGGCAAGTTCATCGCGCTCGACGACGCGACCCCCGCGAAGCTCGCCGCCCTCAAGAAGGCCGTCGCTGCTGGCACGGTGCCAACGAGCTGCGGAACCGGTGGGTTCTGCGAGGTCGACACGGCCGGCTTCGGCGCACTCCTCGAGACGTATGTCTCCGGCATCAACCGTACGAGCGCGCTGGCGGAGCGTGATCGCCGTGTCTGCAAGGTCCACGAGGAGGTCCAGGCGGCCGGCGCTCACCAGGAGCACCAGGAGAGCGGCCCGTTCATCAGCAACGACCCCAGCTTCATCCGGCTCGACGGTGCCAACCCGTCCGGGATCTCGACCATCCCGGCAAGCTGCCAATAACCTTCCCGTCCATCGTCCGTCCGGCCCGCTTCGGCGGGCGTTTTTTCGTTTCGGACGACGGCGTGACGCGTCCAGCCGGCTGATCGAATTGCCGACCTCAGGTGGGTGGATGATCGAGCTGCCGGTGAACTGCCCTTCTAACAGTGCACACAGCTGAAAGCACTGCGGATCGGTGATCGGTGGGGTTGCGGCCCAACCCGGCACGAGCCGTGAACAGAGGGAAAGCACAGGAGATTGAAAATGCGTGCAGCCATCCTCTCATCCGCGCTCTTCTTCGCCGCCGCTTGTAGCGGCTCCACCAATACCCGCCTCGACTGCGACGACTCCGGCAAGTGCGACACGCCGGGTGGCACGCTCAAGGAGCAGTGCACCAACAGCCGCCTGAACGCGATGGACGAGAAGCGTCCGCACTTCACGGCGTCCGGAGTCCGCTGGTCGTGCAAGGACGTCAACGGCGTCACCCCGAACGGCAACACCTCGGACGATCGCGGCCAGGAGTATTGCGAGTACTTCACGATGCTCCACACCGACGGCATCCCCGCCGTCATCATGGACGCGACGGGCAGCCCGACGTTCTGCGACGACTCGACGCCGTGCTCGGCCGGTACCTGCAACAACGAGATCTTTTCGTGCGTGTCGGCCACCTCGGCCGACCTCTCCAAGCCGGCCGACGTGCTCGGCAAGAACACCAACGGCGAGACGGTCACCCCGCTCGACCCCGTCCTGACGAAGGGCCAGCTCGAGTGGCTGTCGCAGAGCCCGACCACCAAGGTCGGCGAGTGCGTCTTCACCTCGTGGCACAAGGACATCACCCGCCCGATCGAGAGCAGCGAGAAGCTCGGTGGCTACTCGCTGAACGCGACCACGCCGGGTGCGAGCAACAAGCTGTTCCAGATGGAGGTCCAGTTCAACTCGAACGGCGCTGCGAAGCAGCTCGTCGAGGACTGCCTCTCGCCCGGCAAGAAGACCGAGAAGGACGGCTTCATGCGCGGCTGCACGATGTGCGGCGACAAGTCGTGCGTCCCGTGGCGCAAGTCGGACCCGTCGGTCTGCACGATGGCGATGCGCGTCGCCGAGTGCGGTTGCTCGGTCTCCGTCGGCGGTCACAAGCTCGACATCAAGAAGTCTGCTGACCTCGAGACCCTGCGCGACCTGTTCGTCCCCGAGGCTCGCCGCGGCTTCACGCTCGGCACCTGGGACAACATGGCGGCGCTCCCCACCGGTTGCCGCTACGTCAAGACGGGCGACTCGGAGCGCCTCGAGGGTAACGGCTGGTCGGTCGACGACCCGAACGCCGACCAGACCATCGTCGCTTGCGACCTCAAGGCAAGCCACATCACGGCCGCCACGGCGAAGGACCCCAAGGAAGCCTGCCGCCTCGCGTACGGTGACGAAGTCGTCGTCCACGTCCGCGCCCCGGTCGCCGAGGCTGCCACGATCTCCTGCACCTCGACCGAAGAGTCTTGCCAGGGCGCCCCGTGGGCCTTCGAGCACCTGCTTCCCAACTAAGTATTCTCGCTCCTCGCTTACGTACTGCTTCTCCTGTAGCCGCCCGGGCAATTCTGCCCGGGCGGTTTTGGTTTCGGCGCGTGCTTGGCTCCTGCTTCTCCTGTGGCCGCCCGGGCAATTCTGCTTGGGCGGTTTTGGTTTCGGCGCGTGCTGGCTGCTCGAAACCCGGCTCCTGCTTCGCCTATGGCCATTCGGGCAATGCTGCCCGGGCGGTCTTGGTTTCGGCGCGTACTGGCTACTCGAAACCTGGCTGATCGATCTGTCATCGGCGGCTCGAGGAGTCACCTCCGCGTCGCGTAGGTGACCGAGAGTGCAGTGGGATCGCCGGTTGTGCACCGGCTCGCACAACCGGCACGTCCCGTGCTGACGGTTGTGTGCAGCCATGATGAAGAACGCCATCGTCCTCACCGCCTTGCTGTTCGCCGCCTGTTCGTCGGAGTCGCGCGAATCGCGCGACCCATGTGAGGACGGCAAGTGCGACCTGCCGAAGGGCACCGTGAAGGAGATGTGCACCAACGCGCGCGTCCCCGCGATGGACAACGCGCGGCCGCACTTCACCGAGGGTGGCGTGCGGTGGTCGTGTCGCGACGTCAGTGGCGTCACGGCGAACGGCGACAAGGAAGACGATCGCGGCCAGGAGTACTGCGAGTACTTCACGATGCTGCACACCGACGGCATCCCCGAGGTGATCACCAACGAGCAGGGCCCGGTGTTCTGCGACGAGTCGACCCCGTGCTCGACGGGCTCCTGCAACACGGAGATCTTCTCGTGCGTCACCGGCACCTCGGTCGACACCACCGCCAAGGCCGACGTGCTCGGCAAGAACATCGAGGGCAGCACCGTCACGTCGCTCGACCCCAAGCTCACCGCAGGTCAGCTCGAGTGGCTCACCCAGAACCCGGCGCAGAAGGTCGGCGAGTGCGTGTTCACCTCGTGGCACGCCGACATCACGCGCAAGCCCACCGGCACCGAGAAGGTCGGCGGCTACACGCTCAATTCGAAGACGCCTGGCACCACGAGCCCGCTGTTCCGCATGGCGGTCGGCTTCAACAGCAACGGCGCGGCGCAGACGCTCGTGGAGGATTGCCTCCACGGCGGCGACGACAAGATCAAGGACGGCTTCATGCGCGGTTGCGACAACTGCGGCGACTTGAACGGAGGCTGCGTGCCGTGGCGCAAGTCGGATCCGTCGGTGTGCACGATGGCGATGCGCGTCGCCGAGTGCGGTTGCGAGGTCAACGTCAAGACCGCGACGGGTGGCACCAAGAAGCTCAACCTCGCGAAGTCGAGCGACCTCGCCCTCGCGAAGGAGTTGTTCGTGCCGACCGGTCGTCGCGGCTTCGCGCTCGGCACCTGGGACGGCGTCGACAAGCTGCCCGTCGGTTGCCGTCACATCGAGACCGGCGATGCGAAGACGATCAAGATCAACGGTGTCACCATCCCCGACCCGCTGGCTGGCCGCACGATCGTCGCCTGTGACCTCAACGCGAGCCACATCACCGCGGCCACCTCGAAGGACCCCAAGGAGGCCTGTCGCACCACCTACGGTGACGAGGTCGTCGTTCACGTCCGCGCTCCCGGCCCCGAGATCGCCACGCTCAAGTGCGACACCACCAAGCCCAGCTGCCAAGGCGCCGTCTGGGACTTCGAAAAGCTTTAGGTAGGTAGTCAGATAGTTAGCTTCGTTCTCGACGCCCGGGCATCTTCACGGATGCTCGGGCGTTATTGTTTTCGGCGACCTACATCCAGCTGCCTCGTCCGAGTATCTGGAGAAACGTTCTAAGAACACGGGGGCTCGTGCGTTGACGTCTAGATGGCGTCGCCTCGCACGGCCGATCTGCGCGCGCCAGCGGTTTATCGTGGCAACGAGTGGATCTGGTTCTGCGTTGATGTGGAGATGTGGAGATTTCGCGAACCGCGTGAGGAGACTCGGCATCGTATGCTTCGTGCGGGAATGCAACCGTTGGCCTCCTGGTACCTCGTGACTATTGATGAGTGACGTGCGTTATGTGGGGAGAGTCGTCGCGAACTTGCTGCTCGCCACGGGAGGCGTGCGTGACGATGAGGTCGCGCGTGCGAACGCCGGGCTCGCCGCCTTGGGATTGCCGCCGCTCGGTCCGGCCGATTCGGTCGCGCACACTCCCGAATCTCTCGCACCGGTGATCCCGATCGAGCTGCGTACCCCGATCCTGGATCTGCTGTACGTGCTCGCGGGCGACGAGCCGATCCGCCGCCGGATCGCCGATGCTTACGCCGGGCTCTGGCACGATCAAGCCGAAGGTCCTGCGGCGCGGCGCGAAGGCGCCGGCGTCGTGAAATGGTTAGTCGGGGAGCTGCCGCGTCATCAAGTCGACTCGTCCGTGGAGGAGATCATGGCAATCACTGGTCCGTATCGCGGTTCTGAAGTAGCTGCTGCTCCACAACATGCTCCGGTCGAGCGCTCGCCGTTGCGCGTGCGGGTCGAACGCATTCGCCAGGAGTTCGAGCTGGTGATCGCGGCAGTCGAGCAGGTGATCGTCGGCAAGCGCGACGTCATCCAGCGCGTGCTCACCGCGATGGCCGCGCGAGGCCACGTGTTGCTGGTCGACGCACCGGGCCTCGGCAAGACGCAGCTCGTCAAGTCGATCGCGGCGGCGATCGCCACCAAGTTCGGGCGCATCCAGTTCACGCCGGATCTGTTGCCGCTCGATGTCACCGGCGCGAACGTGTTCGATCCGCGCGACCGGCAGTTCCATTTTCGCGCGGGGCCGATCTTCACGCACCTGCTGCTCGCCGACGAGATCAACCGCGCGACGCCGAAGACGCAGTCCGCGTTGCTCGAGGTGATGGAGGAGCGCTGCTGCACCGTCGACGGTGTCACCCACAAGATGGAGGAGCCGTTCCAGGTCCTCGCGACGATGAACCCGGTCGAGCACCAGGGCACCTATCCGTTGCCCGCGGCGCAGATCGATCGCTTCATGGTGATGCTCGAGATGGGCTACCCGGCGCCCGACGACGAGGTCCGCGTGCTCGACTACCACCTCGGCACGTCGCCGCTCGAGAACGTCCGCCCGGTGATCTCGCGCGAGGCGTTCATCGAGTGGCGCGAGACGGTCCCGATGATCCACGTCACGCCCGAGCTCAAGCGCGTCTGCGTCGAGTATGTCAACGGGCTGCGCCGCACCGCGGACGAAGGCGCCTCGATCTCGCCTCGCGCGACGATCGCCTGGGTGCGCTGCGCGCAAGCGCGCGCGATGCTCTCGGGTCGCGAGTACGTGACGATGGAAGACTTGCTCGACGTGGCGCCCGATGTGCTGCGCCACCGGATGTGGACAGACGCCGCGACCGTCCGCGAACGGCTCCGCTCGGTGGTCATGCACGCTGCACAGAGAGGTGGGTGATATGGCTGGCTGGCGCATTGGTTCGGTGTTCATTCCGTCGCTGATCGCGGTGCTGGTTGCACTGCGCGCGACGAGCGGTCAGGTCCACACCGCCGGGCAGATCCTCGGCCTGCTGTGGGTCGTGATGGCCTTCACGCTGTGGATGCGATACCGGCAGGCGAACAAGAACGGCAAGCTCGGCATGCCGAGCGAGGGCTGGCAGCAGCTCGATATTCTCTCCGCCACCGGACGCGCGACCGCGTGGACCGCGGTGGTCTGTCTCGGTGCCTCGCAACTCACCGGCTGGGCGAGCTTGTCGGTGCTCGGTGTGCTCGGCCTCGCGGTGGTCTGTCTCGCGACGACATGGACCGCGCTGATGGCCGGTGGTGACGTGCCCTGGCGCAAGGCGACGGTCACGCGTGTGATCGTTCCTGATATCGGCATCGAGGGCGAGCCGATGCGGGAGAAGTTGACGCTCGAAGGCGTGAAGATTCCGGCGGCGCTGCGGCTGTTCGCGACCGGGCGCGCCACGCGCCATGGCGTGCAGTCGCGCTACGCCGTCGGCTCCGATGGGAGCGATGCGGCGCTCGAGCTCGAGAGCGATCTCGGTCCCGCGCCGCGCGGCGAGCATCACGCGAAGCCGCTCACGCTGTGGCTCGGCGACGTGCTCGGCCTGACCAAGACGGCGGCGATCGAGCGCGGCGAGTGCACGTTCATCGTCACCCCGCGCCCGGCGAAGGTCGAGGGAGTACGCGAGCTCCTCGGCGACGGTCGCGACGACATGGACTCGCGGTTCACCCACAAGATGCCCACCGAGGGCACCTTCAAGATCCGCGAGTACACGCCCGGTGACGACACGCGCCGGATCCACTGGGTGCGCTCGCTGCAGGCCGACAAGCTGATCGTGCGCACGCCCGACGAGATTCCGCCCGCGGACCCGACGGTGCGCGTGGTGCTCGACAATCACCTCGCGGTCACCGACGAGCTGACGTGCTCGGCGCCCGAGGAGTTGCTCGACGTCATGGTTCGCGTCTGGCTCGGCGTCGGCAAGGCGCTCGCCGAGACCGGCACGCGCGTCACGCTGGTGACCGGCGTCGAGAAGGGTGGCTCCTGGACGCGCGCCGAACGACCGATGCTTCCGCGCGGCAACGCGGAAGCGGCGAAGTTCGGTGCCCGCGTCGCATGGCAGCCGACCGTGCGGCTCGACAAGCTGCTCGACAGATCGCAGACGCGCCAGATCGTGATCTCGTGCCGGCCTCGTCAGGACGGCATGAAGACGGAGGCCGACTGCGTGACGTGGGTCGTCGTCCCGCACAACGACTGGACGACACGCGAACCGTGGCCGGCCAAGAGCTCGCCGCTCGTGCTGCCGTTCGCGGCAGGCTCGGCGGAGAATCGGCTGTCGCGCCGGCGCGCCGAACAAGCGCGCTTGATCAAGACCTACCAGGACCGGATGCGCTTCGCGCAACTGACCGCCGTCGACTGGAAGGCGTTCTCGGGCGCGTACGTCGCGCGCCGTAACGCTACGGGCAACGTCATGCTGCAGGTGATCCCATGAGCCGCGCACGTACTGCTCTCCCGCTCGTCCTCACGTACTGGGTCGTGCTGCTGCTCGGCCTCGTGCTGTACACGGCGGCCCGTCGCGATGCCACGGACATCGTCTCCATCCTGTGGGCCGGCTCGGTGTTCGGCACGCTCGTCGGTCACCTCCTCGGTCTGACCAACGTGCGGCTGTGGTTCACCGCGATCGTCGTCGGTGGTCTCGTGCTGCTGGGCCTCGCGGGTCCGGCGAGCCCGGATCGCAACGTGTTCTGGATGTCGTTCGCACCGGCGACGATCTTCGCGGCGATCTCCGTCGGTGATCGCTGGTCGCTCGCGGCGTTCTGGTTCCCCGCGATGGTCTGGATGCTGACCATCCTCGACGGGACGAATGGCAAGTCGACGCCGGACGGCACCGCCGCGGTCACGCTCGGTGCCCTCGCGCTCGCCTTCGTCGTGTTCCTCCGCGTTCGCGAGACGCGTCGCGTCGCGCTGTGGAAGACGGTCGCGGCACGCCCGCTCGCGACCCCGGCGCTCTCGACGGTGTTCAAGGAGCCGCCGGGCAAGGAAGTGGCGCGCGCGTTCTGGATGCTCGGCACCAGCGCGCTGGTCTTCGCCTTCACCGCATGGCTCGCGCCGCAGCTGTGGGAGGTCGAGACGTTCGGCGCCGATCCGAAGGTCACCGCCTCGAGCGCGGGTCCCGAGGGTGGCGGTGGCCCGCCGTGCTGCGAGGATCTCGCCGAGGCGGAGCGGTCGCGCGTCAAGGAGTACTTCGACTTCGGTCGCGGTCGCGATGCGCTCACGGGCAACACCGAGACGCAGTGCCGCCAGTGCTATCCCGACGACGATGGTGGTAGCGGCGGTGGTTCTGCGCGCCTCGACTACTGCACCGACGCCGACTTCGAGCTCGGTTACTGCATCAAGTGCACGTCCGAGGACATCGAGAGCGGGTTGTGCGTGCTGTGCACCGACGAGCAGATCGCGCGAGGTGTCTGCGTCTACGGTCGCTGGGTCGGTTCCGGATATCGCGGCGGTGGTGGCGGCGGCGGCGGTGGCGCCGGTGCCGGTGGCGCCGGTGGCGGCGGTGCTGGCGGAACCGGCGGTACGGGGACCAGTGGCGCGGGTGCGGGTGGTGGAATCGCCTCGAACTGGGACGCCCCCCGGCCGACGCCGCACTACGAGCCGCCGACGACGTACACGCCGCCGACCCCGACCTACCAGCCGCGGATCGAGCCGACGCCGATCCCGCAGGTCCACAAGCCCGAGCCGATCCAGCCGGAGCCTCGGCAGCCCGAGTCGCAGGTCGCACCGACGCCGATCCCGCAGCCGGAGACTCCGCCTGTGCCGACGCCGTCGACGAACGAACCCACGGCACCCGAGCCGCAGCCACACAGCGCGCCGCCGAAGACGGATCGCCCTGCTCCATCAGCGACCCGGGCGCAGAAACCTGCGTCCGCGAACCAGACCTCGGAGCTGATGCGCTGGTTGTCGGCGTTCATCGCCGCGATCATCGCGCTGCAGTTGCTGCGGTTCCTGTTCCGTCCGCTGCGCCGGATGATTCACCTGCGCCACCTCCGCAGACCGTTCTGGGAAGAGACCGTCGATCAGCGCGTCTCGAACTGGTGGCAGCTCGTGCTCGTCGGGCTGCGCGACGCGGGGTATCGAACCACCTCGGACGAGCAGCCGCGTGAGTTCGCTCGCCGCACGGGTGTCGACGGTGTGGAGAAGGCCGCGGCGATCCTCGATCGTACGCGCCACGGCATCCGCGTCGATCAGGACGACCTCGAGGAGATGAGCACCGCGTCGGAAGCGGCGTATCGATCGGCCCGCGAGGGCACGTCGACGCTGGCACGCGCCGCCGCTCAGATCCGCTGGCCCCTCGCGTAAGCAAAGCCGTGATCGTGGCGCCCGCGCCCCTCCACGCCGATGTTTGCGATCACGACCCGGCTCCAATCTGAGGGCCGGTGTTACCCTCAACCCTCGCGCGTGGGACTCATCGACTTCACACCCGGTGCACTCGTCGGGCGCTATCGGATCGGCGAGAGGATCGGCGAAGGCGGGATGGCCGAGGTCTATCTCGGTCAGGCGAGCGACGGCACGCGTGTCGCGATCAAGCGCTTGCTCCCACTGTTCGCGAATGACCCGCGCTTCATCGACATGTTCGTCGCCGAGGCGCGGCTCGCCGCGACGCTCCATCACGTCAACATCGCGAAGGTGTTCGACGTCGGCGTCGATCACGACGCGTGCTACTTCGCGATGGAGCTGGTCGACGGTCGCGATGTCCGCACGCTGATCGCGGCCGCGCAGGTCCAAGGGCGACCGATGCCGCTGACGATCGCGCTGTCGATCATGTACGGCACCACGTGTGCGCTCGCCTACGTCCACGATCCGCGCGGCCCGCACGCGAAGCTCAACATCGTTCACCGCGACATCTCTCCGAGCAACATCCTCGTCAGCTACGACGGCGCCATCAAGCTGGTCGATTTCGGCATCGCACGCGTCGAGAGCGGAGCGGTGACGCGAAGCGCGAGCGGGCAACTCAAGGGCAAGATCCCGTACATGTCTCCGGAGCAGTGCCGCGCCCGGCCACTCGACGGTCGCTCGGATCTGTTCTCGCTCGGGGTGGTGCTCTACGAGTTGACCACCAACACGCGGCCGTTCGATCACGATGGCGAGTTCGACACGCTCGAGGCGATCGTCAGCGGCCGGTTCGACAAGCCGTCGAAGGTCGTCCGCGGCTACCCCGCGGCGCTCGAGGAGATCGTGATGCGGCTCCTCGCGATCCGACCGGCAGACCGCTATGCATCCGCGAACGCGCTGCTGCTCGATCTCGACGGCGTGATCGCGACGCACGGCGTCGACCTGTCGAGCGACGTACTCGCCGCCCACGTCCAGGCACTACTCCAGGGCAAACCTCCGCCACCCAAGAAGCTGCGTGCCTCGCGGCTCGACACGGTGCCCGCGCTCACACCGGTCGATCCACCGAGCCGCGATCTCACCGCCGAGGCGCGGTTGCCGATCGATCGCGTGGTGCTGCGTTGCGACGAGATCCTGCGCACGGTCGCGCCCGAGGTCGCGGATGCGAGAGACCTGTCCTCCGATGCGGTCGGCGTGTTGATCGGCCGCGCGATGCGCGCGCACGCGAAGGGCGATCTCGAGAACGCCGTGTTGTCGCTCGAGCTCGCGCTGACGGCCGAGCGGACCGCCGAGGTCGAGACCCTGCTCGCCGGGAACGAATCGTTGATCATGGCGGTGTTCGGGGCGTTTCTCGGCGGTCAGGGCCGTACGATCGCCCTGTCGCAGCACATCGAGCAGCTCGTCGGGATCGAGATCGATCAACGTGCGGCATTCCTCCTGACGCGGATCAACGGCACACTATCCGCACGCGAGCTGCTTGCCACGTGCGGGTTGCCTCCGCGGGAAGCCTGCCGGCATCTATGCCACCTCCTCCTCCGCCAGATCGTCGTCCTCGTCGGATAGTCACGCCCCGCATCGTGCTGTTCACGGTCGTCGCGCTCGTGGCGCTCCAGCTGATCGCGATCGTCGTCTACAAGGTGATGCATCGCAACGACGAGCCGAGCACGAAGTTCGCGAGTCAGGGCATCGACGGCACCGTCCCGCCGATCACCGCCAAGCGTGCCGAGGCCGCGATCACGTTCAGCTGGCCGGTTCGTCCCGCGCGGCTGATCTACTTCTGGTCCGCGTCCTGCGAGGAGTGCGTCGAGGAACTGCCCAAGCTGCTGGCGTTCGGGCGCAGCGCGCAGGGCCGGGTCGAGATCATCGTGATCGTCGACGACGACTGGAAGACCATCAGCGCGTTCTTCCACGACAAGATTCCACCGGAGGTCGTGATCGAGACCGGCAAGCTGCGAGAGACGCTCGGCGTGTTCTCGCTGCCGGATTCGTTCCTCATCGATCCGAAGGGCCAGCTCATCGAGCGCTATCGCGGGCCGCGGGACTGGTCGTCGGTTGCGGCGCGCGAGCACTTCCTCGGGGCCGCCCGCTGACGCCCGAGCTGCGCGGTCACGGCTGCGCGATCGCGTGCCGCTTGTTCGCCGCGAGCCCCGGGTGCTTGCTCGCGGTCCCGTCGGGCCACTTGATCACGACGTCGACCGTGGTGGCCTTGCCGATGCCGGCGGTGACCAGCGTGTCGGCCTGGCTGAGATAGCCGCGCCCCCCGCTGACCTGGCGGAGCAACGGCTTGCCGTTCGCGGTGAGCTGGATCGTGGCGCCGAGTGCGCGCGGGTTCTTGCCCTTCGCGGTGGAGAGCCGGAGCTGCACGAAGTTGTTCTTCGAGACCTGCTGGTTGATCAGCACGCGCGGCGGCTGCCGGAAGCTGTTGACGACCAGATCGATGTCGCCGTCGAGATCGAGGTCGACCGCGGCGGCGCTGCGGGCGTTCCCGGCGAACGCCTCGGGTGAGCTCTGCGGCGCGAGATAGAGGAACCCGTCCTGGTTCAGGTACATCTGCTTCTTCTGGTTGCCTGCGTACGAGCCGTTGATCCAACCGTTGGTGACGTAGAGATCGTCGTCGCCGTCGTTCTCGTAATCGAAGAACGACGCGTCCCAGCCCCAGCCGCGATCGATCGGCTCCATCCGGAGGTTCTCCTCGGGCCGGAAGCCGCCGTCCTTCGTCGAGACGTAGAGCTTGTTACCCGCGATGTACTGGAACGCCTTGGTCAGCTTGTCGTCGACGTTGATCGTGGATTCGTCGCGCGGGAAGATCACCTTGATGTTCTTGCTGAACATGTCGATATTCGTCACGTAGACGTCCCACTTGCCGTCGCCGTTGACGTCGCCGAACTCGGCGTTCATCCCCGAGCCGCGATCTCCCGTGCCGGTGGCTTCGGTGATGTCGCCAAATGTCCCGTCGCCGTTGTTCTTGTAGAACACGTCGGCGCCGAAGTCGTTCGCGAGGAACATGTCGAGATCACCGTCGAGGTCGATGTCGGCGGAGGCCACCGCGAGACACCACCCCACGTCGTCGACCTTCGCCTGCTTCGCGATCTCGACGAACTTCGCTCCGTCGTTGCGCCACAGCTGGTTCGGACTACCGTTGCGACCGTCGAGCGACGGCACGCTGCGCGCCGTGCCCGGGCTCAGGTTCGAGGCGTGGCTGCCGTAGTAGCCGATGTAGATGTCGAGATCGCCATCGCGGTCGAAGTCGAACACGTGCGCCACGTGACTGCCGCGGTGCGTGTTCAGCCCGAGCTCCTCGTGGACGTCGGTGAACTTGCCCTTGTCGTTGCGGAACAGCGCCGAGGCGTGCTCGCTGCGCAGCACCAGCAGATCGAGATCGCCGTCGCCGTCGTAGTCGAACAACAGCGTGCCGTGACCGTCCGTGATCTTCGGCAGCCCCCACGCCGCGGTGGCATCGGTGAACGTGCCCGGCGCGGCCTTGCCCTTGTTGAGGTAGAGCTTCCCGAGCTCCTCGCCGGTGAGATAAATGTCCGGATACTCGTCGCCGTCGAGATCCCCGACCGCGATGCCGCCGCCCATGATCGTCTGCAGGTTGAAGCCACCCTGCCCCGACGGCTCGACGTGACCCGGCATGTCCTTGAGATCCGGCTCGACGTGACCCGGAATGTTCCTGAGCGCGGGATCGGAGATCGAGACCTTGGTGACGTTCAGCTTCTTGATCCGCTCGAGCAGCGCGGCGACCTGGGCCTTCTGGACGCCCTTCGCCGGCATGATCAGGACCACGAGGTTGTTGTTGGTGGCGAACGCACCGCGGACCGCGTAGCCGAGGGCGTCGTCGGCCATCGGCTTGCCGTCGACCGCGGTCTTGCCGTCGACGGCCAGCTCGATGACGAACTTCGGCGGCTCGACGTGACCCGGCAGCTTCTTGGTATCCGGCTCGACGTGGCCCGGCTGCTTCTTCAAGTCCTTGTTCGGCTCGACGTGACCCGGCAGGTTCTTGGTGTCGGGTGCGACGTGGCCCGGCAAGTTCTTGGTGTCGGGTGCGACGTGACCCGGCAGGTTCTTGGTGTCGGGTGCGACGT
>JANNBP010000037.1:0-52286 GCA_031385555.1 Deltaproteobacteria bacterium
CTTGATGTGGTCGGGGTTCACCTTCTGGCGGTGCAACCCGGCCTCCGCGATCGGGAGCAGCCGCTCGAGCACGAGGTCGCGCGCCGAGACATCCTCGCCGTCGAGCCACGTGAAGTGCGACCCGAGGCCTTCGCGCGCCGCCGTGTAGAAGTTCGAGCCCGCCTGATCGAAGTCGAGGCGGTTGGTGACATCGAGCTCGCGCGCGTTGAGCTCGACCATCAAGCCCGACCAGAACGCGCCGTTCGCGATCTCGTCGATCGTGCTCGGCCCCGCCGGCATCAACCGGTTCTCGATCCGGAGGTGCGGCTTGCCGTCGGTGACGCCGAAGCACGGACGGTTCCACCGGTAGATCGTGCCGTTGTGCAGGCGCAGCGCCTTGAGCTGCGGCACGCCACCCGCCTTGAGCACCGCCATCGGATCTTCGCCGAGCTCGGTGCCGACGAGCGCCCGGAACCGCGCGATGTCCTCCTTGAAGATCTCGACGATCGACGACCGCACCCACCGCGTGCCGAAGCTGACGCGGGCCTCGGCCTGACGCAGGCTGCTGTTCTGCCGCCGCGTGTCCACCGCCTGGCGGAACAGCGCGATCCGGGTCTCCGCCCACAGCCGCCGGTTGAACACGATCGGCGAGTTCGCGGAGATCGCCATCAGCGGCGCCGAGAGCAGCTGCGCGAGGTTGTACATCCGCGCGAACTCGTCGGGGCTGACCTGGAGGTGCCACTGAAAGCTCGAGTTACACGCCTCGACCATCACCGAGTCGTGATCGAGCGTCAGCTCGTCGAGGCCCTTGATCGAGACCTCGAACTTCCCGCCGCGCATCGCGGTGACGATCTTGTTGAGCTGCATGTAGCGCGCGCTCGGCACCATCGCGTCGAGGCCGAGATCGCCCTTGGTCATCGTCGGCAGGATGCCCATCAGCACGACGCCGAGGCCGAGCTCCTTCGCCGCGCCGCGCGCCTTGTCGACCAGCTTGTCGAGCTGCTCGTGCATCAGGCCGATGCCGTCGCCGGTGAGTAGCTGCGGATCGCAGTTGGCCTCGAGCTGGAACTGACCGAGCTCGGTGGTGAAGTGTGGGTTGCCGTGCAGCCGCTCGAGCACGGCCATCACGCCGCGTGCGGGACGCCAGCCATCGTCGAGCAGGAACATCTCCTGCTCCGCGCCGATCCGCCGCACGTCCGACTCGAACAGCTTGTGCTGGAGCATGTACTCGAGCGCACGCACGTCATCGAGCAGCGCGGTCATGAACTCGCGCTGCTTCTCACCCTCGAGACGCCCGTCGACGTCCTTGTGTTCCCTCGTGCTCACCCGCGTGTCCACTCGCCAAGGATCTGCGGCATCATGGCCCGCCATGTCAACCAGTCGTGCGGGTACTGAGCGCCCCACGAGTCGACCCGGTTCGGGATGCCGGCCTTGCCCAGGGCGTTCCCCATCCAAAACGACTCCCACAGGGCCTCGGCCTTGCCCTCTCCCGAGGCCAGGTGGATGTACCGGGTGCGCAGGACGTCGAGGTGTCGACCGGCGAGTAAGTGGACGAAATGCAGCGGGGACGACACCAGATAGTCATCCGAGAAGTCGTCGGTCTGGAAGAACCGCTTCATCTCGTAGGTGCCCGACATCGCCAGGGTCTTGCTGAACACGTCGGGCCACCGGCACTGCACGGCGGTGGCGTGGAACGCGCCGAACGACGCACCCGACGCCCAGATCTCGATGTCTGGAGATTTGCAGTCCGCACGGATCGCCGGGACCACCTCGTGCCGCACGGCCTGCTGGAACATGTTCTGCAGCCACATCCGGTGGCGGGGCGAGCCCTCTTGCTCGACCAGCGCTCGGCCGGCCAGGGAGTCGACCGAATAGACCTTGATCTTGCCGGCCTCGAGGAGCGGGGTCAGCACCCGGATCATCTGCCAGCGCTCGATCTCCTCGGCGTCGCCACCTGCGGTGGGGAACACCAGGACCGGTTGCCCGATCGTGCCCCAGCGAACGAGGGTGATGTCGCGCTGCACGCGATCGCTGCGCCAGCGCTCGACGAGCTTGTTCATGGGGTCACGCTCCACCCCTCGAAGAGCTCAGGATCGTTGGGTTTCACGACTTCTGCTCCGCGCGCCACGCCTGGACGCGCCGCCAGAACAGCTCGGTGAACTGCTCGACCTCGTGCTTGGGAAACAGCGCGGTGACCTTCTGGCGAAACGCATCCTTCGCTGCCGACGTCCCGAAGAACTCCCACGCGACCTCGTCGAGGTTCGGCAGGTGCTTCGCGCAGAACTCGTCGAACCGATCCTTGTCGAAGCGCTGCTCGGCGAGCTTGCCGTAGGCGCGCAGCTTCTCGGCGTACGGGCGGTTCTCCGCGGCGATTTCATAGAAAGGCTCCCAGTCGAGCGTCTTCTTGAACTTCCGCTTGGTGACCGCGCAGAACACCGACCACCGGATGTTCGCCTTGACCAGCCACGGGAAGTGCCGATGCAGCGACGTCACCTGCGAGTCGGGGCACGGGTTCGCGAAGTCGATCGGATGCCAGGTGCCCTCGCGACGCAGCGACTCGCACGAGTTGAAGTCCCAGCCGAAGAACGCGTTGATCGTCAGGCAGGTGTCGCGAAGGATCTGCGCTTCCTCGTCGGTGACGAAGTCTTTTTCCTGCGTGTAGCGATCGTGCAGCGGCGCCTCGGGGTCGTACTTGACGAGGTGCGTCTGCGGCCCGAGGCCGATGCAACGCACGAAGCTGTCGAACGGATGCACCGCAGCCTGCAGGTGCATGATCGACTTGCCGCTCTCCTCGTACAGCTTGCGCAGCGAGGGCTCGTCCTTCGCGCGGCTCACCGCCCGCCAGCCGCCGCCGTCGTACGGCTTCATGAAGAGCGGGTAGCCGATCTTGTTACCGACGGTGCCGAGGTCGAATAGCTTCGCGTACGCCTTGAGCGTCGGACTGAGATCCGGCGTGGGCTCGTACGACTTCGGCGGCACCATCCAGGTCTCGGGGATGGGCATGCCGAGCGCTATCATCGCGCAGTACGTGGTGTGCTTCTCCATCGACTGCACGGCCCACGGATTGTTGAGGACGTAGAGGCCGTCCATCACGATCGACTTTTTGATCCACTCGCGGCTCGTGTGATACCAGTGCGTCAACCGGTCGAGCACCATGTCGTACTTGCACGGCTGTCGCAGATCGAACGGCTCGATCGAGACGCGCTCGACCTCGATCCCGACGGTGTCACCGTTGAACGGAATCTGGAGATCGAGCTGACGAAGGATCTGCTCGTAGCAAAGCGGC
Organism: Deltaproteobacteria bacterium; assembly: GCA_031385555.1. Lineage (GTDB taxonomy): Bacteria > Myxococcota_A > Polyangia > Haliangiales > Haliangiaceae > JABFXX01. The sequence continues at coordinate 3,266 of JANNBP010000037.1, forward strand.
CAGCAGATGTCTGCGCCGAGGGAGAGACCGATCTTGCGAGTCACGGACGCCATGCGTGCTCCTACTCGTACACGTGAAGGAAGGGACCCGGTAGTAGCCAGGACAAGCCGTCGCGCAGCCGGTCCCGCCAGTTTTCCCAGTTGTGACCGTCGCGCGCCTCGACATACCGCACGTCCATGCCGGTCGAGCTGAACACCGGCGCGAGCGAGCGGTTCTCGTAGATCAGCGACTCGTACATGCCTACGCTCATGAAGATCTTCTCGGAGACCACCGTCGGGTCGGCGCGGTAGCGATTGATCATCGACACCACGGGATCGAACAGCGGCCCGCGATGGTTGCGATCGCCGATGTCGGTGAACGCGAACGAGCCGGATTGCAGCAGCAGCCGGCCGTACATGCCGGGATAGCGCATCGCCGTCGACAGCGACGCCACAGCACCGAAGCTCGCCCCCATCAGGCAGCGGTTCTGCGGCTGATCGCTGATCGGCAGCAGGCGCTGGACGTACGGGACGAGCTCCTCCGAGATGAACTTCGCGTGGCGCTCGTTGTCGGGATACTCGTGGATCCGATCGGGCGAGCTCGTCAGCACGGCGATCACGTCGGCGATCTCGAGGCGATCGATCAGGTTGTCGAGGATGTTCTTGAGCGACGCGTAGCGCATGTAGTCGTGGCCGTCGTGGACGACCAGCACGGGATACGTGCGACTGCGCCGGAACCGCGCGGGGATGTAGAGCCCGAACCCACGCCGACCAAACGTCTTCGACTCGATCCAGATCTCGTCGATCTTGCCCTTCGCCGCCGACGGATCGGGGTGGATCCAGCTCGGCACCTCGTAGTCGACCGCCGCGACCGAGTTCGCGCCGAACGGATCGCGCGCGAGGTGGCGATTGAGTGGATCCTGCATCCACTCGCCGTGGCCATTGCGCACGACCTCAAGCTTGTACTCGACGCGCGAGCCCTCCGGCAGCTTGAGCGTGAGGTGCCAGAGATCGGTGTCGGGGAGGCGCTGCAACTGCTGCGACGACGGCAGGCCGAACACCCAGTGCTTGAGATGCACGGCATCGGCCTGGCCGCGCCACACGAACGTGCACGACGAGCCCTCGACCATCGGGAACGAGTTGTCCGCGATGAACGAGTCGACGGCGTCCTTCGTGCGCGGGCCGTTGATCAGATCACCGATGTTCATCGTTCGCCCACTCGCGCATCGTTCGCCCACTCGTGCATCGTTCGTCTACTCGTGCATCGTTCGCCCACTCGTGGATCGTTCGCCCACTCGTTCATACGTGCACACCGTAGAGGTGAGGCGTGGAGAACCGGCTCGGCTCGCCCATCCAGTCAGCTTCTGCGGCGCCGGCGGTGGTCAACCGGATCGCCTTCGCAAACGTGAGCTCGTCCCCGTCGAAGATCAGCCGCGCGCCGTGATCCATCGCGACGCAGGTCGCCGGAGCCATCCGGCGCGCGAACTGCTGGATGCCGGTCTTCGCGTCGAGGTTGATGCGGCGGCGAGGATCCGGCAACACGACATAGCCCTGGACGAGGCCCGCGCCGGGCTCGAGCACCTGCGCGATGTCGGAGCCGTAGGGCGGATAGTCGTGGAACAACACGATGCGATCGGTGAGCACCATCGCGCCCGCGGCCCACGCGACGATCGGCTTGTCGGCGTTCGCGGCGAGGATGTCGAACATCTGCAGCCGATTGTGCAGCGACGCGACGTGCCCGCCGGCGATCACGAGCGCCGAGGTCTGCTCCATCAGCGCGCGGATCTCGCGACGTTGCTTCGCGAGCGCCTCGACCTTGTCGGGGAGCCACGCCCTGTCGAACGCCGTGCGCACGGCCTGGCAGCGCTCGACATGGTCGTTGTCCATGTGGCGAAACACGTCGACGGAGACCTTCTCCTCCTGTGCGAGCAGCTCGGGCTCGACGTAGCGCACGCTGATCTTCTTCGCCGCATCCTCGGTGCCGTCGAGGCGCGTGCGATAGAACGCCTGCATGTGGCGCAGGCGCTGCTGCCGCGCCTGATACGCCGTCGTGTAGTCCGTCGCGACCTTGAACACCTCGGTGCCGCGCGCGTGCAGCGTGAGGTTGTGGACCGGAACGCCGAGGGCCGCGACCAGCTCGGCATCCTCGCTCTCGCGCTCCTGATAACCGGCGCGAACGAGCGCGACGGGGCCGGTGATTCCGAGATCGCGGAGCACTTCGCCGACATCCGGCGCGGGTCCTTGCGGACCGAGCAAGGCGATCACGCGCGCCATCAGCTCGCGCGCACCTTCACGGTTTGACCGACGCTGTCGAGCATGTGGCGGAGGTGATCGTAGTTCGGGTGCTTGAGCCGGATCCAGGCATTCGCCATGTACCCGGCCTCGACGCCTTGCGTGGGCGTACCCGGCGACGGCGTATGCCAGTCGATCAACCACTCGCCGTACGCGTGGCGGATGTCGTCGAGCCCGTCGTAGTGCGTGATGTGGCCATCGCGATCGGGACGCAGCGCGATGATGCCGGCGGAGAACCGGCGCGACGGACGCTGCGACGGCCGACCGGCGAGCAGCAGCATCCCCCACTCCTTGTAGAGGTCCATGTCGTTGGCGACGTTGTAGAGATCCCACGCGCGCACGCCGGGAGGACGGCACCCGATCTCGGAGAACTTGAGGCCCTTCGGCCCGGAGAACCACTCCATGTGCGTCGCCGAGGTCTCGATGCCGAGCACCTCGACGACCTTCTGGCCCATCCGCTTGACCTCGTCGTACCCGGACTCGCCGATCCGGTTCGTCGCGATGAACTGCGGCGAGATCCAGCGCGTGCGCATCGCCTCGAGGACGTTCGGATAGTAGTGACACACGAACTCGTGGACGACCTGACCGGCGAGCGTCAGCGAATCGAAGAAGCCTTCGTGACCCTCGATGAACTCCTCGATCGCGACGGAGCGGTCCCCGAGATGGAGAGCGCGTGCGGACGCGACCAGCTCGGCATCGCTGTCGACGCGCGATGCGCCCGATGCCCCGGCGCCATCGCGCGGCTTCATGATCAGCGGATAACCGACGCGCTCGGCAAAGGCCCGGGCCTCGGCGAGCGTGCCGACGGCGTCGGAGGCCGCACACGGGACGCCACCCTCACGCAGCGCCTGCTTCATCGCGGGCTTGTCGCGACACAGATGCGCGGTGCGAACACTCGTCCCCGGAATGCCCGCGGCCTCGCGCGCCTGCGCGCACGGCATGATGTGCGCTTCGACGACGGCCACGAGCCGATCGACATGCGCGTGGCGCTGGATGAAGCGCACCGCATCGAGTACCTGCTGCGGATCGGTGACGTTCTTGATCTCTTCGTAGTGCGTCAGCCAGTGGCGAAGATCGTCGTCGAGCGAGGCCTTGGAGCCCTCGCCGATCGCGCTGACGCGCACGCCGATCTCCGCCAGCGCTCGGATGAACTGCTTCTGGTTCGCGGGGAACCGGGGCTCGATGAATACGATGTGTTTCGTCACGATGCGGCGAGCCGGTTGTAGACCAGCCCGTACAACTTTCCTTGCTCGGACCAGGAGAAGTCGGCGGCCATGCCGTTTTCCATCAGCCGGCGCCACTGATCGGGGTTGCGATAGGTCGACAGCGCGGCCTGCACGGCCCACCGCATGCCGGCCGCGTCGTGCTTCTCGAAGGCGAACCCGGTGCCCTTGCCGCTCGCGGGATTCCAGGTCGTCACGGTGTCGGCGAGGCCGCCGGTCCGGTGCACGATCGGCACGGTGCCGTACCGCAGGCTGTACATCTGGTTGAGGCCGCACGGCTCGTACAGCGACGGCATCGCGAACATGTCGGCGCCGGCCTCGATCAGGTGCGCGAGGTCATTCTTGAAGCCGCTGTAGAAACACACCTGCCGCGGGAACGCGCGCTGGAGGCTGCCGAACATCTCCTCGAGCGCGGGCTCGCCGCTGCCGAGGACGACGAGCTGGAAGCCGTGGCGACGAAGGAGATCCGGCATCGTCTGACCGAGCAGGCGAAAGCCCTTCTGGCCGACGAGGCGCGAGACCACGCCGATCACGGGGACGTTGCGTTGATAGGGCAAGCCGAGCGAGGTGAGTAGGTGCTGCTTGTTCGCTTCCTTGCCCGAGAGATCACTGGAGCTGTAGCGATGCGGGATGAAGCGATCGGTCTCGGGCGACCACTCGTCGTAGTCGACGCCGTTGAGGATGCCGACCACCGTCGACGATCGTGCGCGCAGGAGATGATCGATGCCACCGCCGAGCTCCGCGGTCTGGATCTCGCGCGCGTAGGTGGGGCTGACCGTGGACACGCCGTCGGCGTAGAGCACGCCCTGGACGAGGCAGTTGATCCGCCCGGCGTTGAGCAGATCCTGATGGAACCTCGACGCGAACCGCTCGAGGTTGGTGTCGGGCATCGCGGAGGCGGCGAACGCGCCCTGGTACATCAGGTTGTGGATCGTCAGCAGCGTCTTGGTGCGCGTGAACCGCGGATCGCGGGCGAACTGCGTCTTGAGCAGCATCGGCAGCATCGCCGCCTGCCAGTCGTGCGCGTGGACGATGTCGGGCGCCCAGTCGGAGCGCTGGCAGGTGAACAGGGCGACGTAACAGAGGGCGAGGAACCGCCGGTGCTCGTCATCGTTGCTCGTGTAAAGCCTGCCGCGTGCGTAGAGCTCGGGGCAGTGAACGAAGAAGACGAAGCCGGAGCGGAAGACCCGCGCGTTGTAGCGATGGGTGCCGAGAGGCACGCCGAAATCGCCGACCGCCTCGAACACGGCCTTCTTGGTGTCGATGCTGTCGTACAGCGGCATGACGACGCGGACGTCATGGCCGGCCTTGGCCATCGCGTGGGGCAGGGCACCCATCACATCTGCGAGACCGCCCGTCTTCGCGAACGGCGCCATCTCTGAAGCGACGAACAACAGCTTCACGAGATCCACACGATATCAGAATCGACGCAGCGCGTTCACGAACGGGCCTGTCAGTCGCGCGACCTTCTGCGTGCCGATGGTCATCTGCGCGAACGGGGTGAACGGATCGGCGAGCAGGTCGCGTCGTACCTCGACGCAGATCGCCCTTCCTGGACGGGCGATCACGTGGTCGTACGCGAGCGTGCTGGGGTGCATGGGATAGGTGGCACTCTCGGCGACGGGGAGCTCGAGGGCGGCGAGCCCGGCCCGGAGGGCCTCGAGCACGGCGGGCGGGGCGTAGCTCTTGCCGTCGAGATCCTTGGAGATCACGTCGATCTCGGGACGCATCTTCCACGTGGGCTCGACGTCGGGCTCGTAGGCGGCGCGAAGCTTGGGGCCGATGTCGGGGCCGACCTCGATCTCGACGCTGCGCGGGGCGTAGGTGTGGAGCAGCAGGAGTGCGGCGTTCGGTGCGGCCTCGAGGGTCTCGCGGACCGTGGTGACGTAGCGATCGTAGAGCCCGCGCAAGAGGTGCCGATCGTGGTCGGTGGTGATCCACGGCATCAGGCCGGGCGTCACCTTGCCCTCCTTGAAGTCGGCCAGCGAGGCGTCGATCCGGCGGTTGCAGTCGATGAACGTGCGCGGGATCCGGCAGCGCAGGACGACGGCGTTGAAGTGCTCCGCGATCGCGAGGCCGAGCTCGGGGGCGCCGGCGTCGGTGTTGACGTGGAAGAAGTCGACGAGGCCCGGGGGGAGTGGGCTCGTCAGCTGCGCCTCGAGCGACGTGAAGTCGGAGGTCTCCGTCGCGCCGTGCGGGATCTCGATGACGAGGTCGGGGGTGCCGCTGCCGAAGCGATGAACGTCGACAACGCCGGGGACCGAGGACATGCGGAGGGTTGTACTCAACGCGTGGAAATGCGTCGACCAGCACGCGCAGCGAATGCGTCGAGGGCCGCAAGAACCTCCGGTGCACGCCACACCTGGTTGCGCGTGACATCGAGCGACTGCGCGAGGATGCGAGCATCCAGCAGCGGCTTGACGTAGCGATGGACGTTGCCGACATCCAGCGTCAGCTCCTCGGCGATCGCTCGTGCGTTCACCACAGGTCTGCGCACCAGCAGGTCAGCGAGTCGCCAGACCGCAGAGTCACTGCGCGCTTTGATCACCGATTCCCAGCGTCGACGGATCTGACGAAGCTCGTCGACGAGCTCGCGACCGTTGGTGACTGCCTTGAACGCAGCTCGCGCGAACTGACTCACGATTGGAGTCGGATCTCCGAGCCGGTAGCTCGTCAGGGCGTCGAAATACGCCGCGGTGTCCGAAAGCAACCCAGCGGACACCGGAACCGTGACATGGCGGGTGAGGTGCCCGTGCCGGAGCATCGCTTGCACCAGCGCGCGCCCGGTTCGGCCATTGCCGTCGGTGAACGGGTGGATGGTCTCGAACTGCGCGTGCGCCAGCGCAGCGTGCGCGAGGACCGGTAGATCGTCTCGCTCGATAAATTTCACGAGGTCGTTCAGCGCGTCGTCGAGGCGCTCGTGATGTGGCGGAACAAACGTGGCGAGGTGTGGACCCAGGTTTCCGCCACCGATCCAGACCTGTTCGGCGCGCCACCGTCCGGCATTGCCCGGATCGGTTTCCGTCATCAACGCCCGATGCATCGCAAGCATCGACGCGCCGTTGATGTTTCCGGCTAGCTCCAGCGCGGCAATCATCGTGCGGGTGTTGGCCACGACCTCCGCCGCGTTCCTGCGAAGCGAGGTGCCGAGCTCTGCCTCGGCAATCGCGCGTGCCGAGGCGGTCAGGTTCTCGATCCGTGAGCTGGCGGCTGATTCGCTGCGCAACAGGATCGCCGAGAAGTGCGCGATCTCTCCGCCCATCCCTTCGTCGAAGCGAGCGAGCTCCGCGGATGCTTCTCCAACCTCGGCAGCGAGCTCGCTGGGAAGCTCGAGGTTGGCGCGGCGAATCGACGCGGGAATCGCGGCTCGGTACGGTCCGTAGTGTTTCTTGCGCTCGCTGCGCGACGTCGCATGGAGCTCGTACTGCGCGGTCCACGGTAGCTCCTCGTAGGTCAGCGCGGGCCAGGCCGGCTTGCGACGATGTGAAGTCACCGGTTTCCTTAACCTCAGATAAAAGGTTAAGTGAAGCTTAACAGGTCGGCAAGCCTCACTTCTAGACCCGGCCGGTGGCGAGGTCCCAGATCGTGCGGCACGGACGATCTCCGTCGAGGAGGAGCTCGCCTCGCTGATCGCGCGCCTCGAGCGTGACGGTGCCGACCACGGTGGCTCCGTCCCAACCTTCGATCTCGACGGTGACGACCGCATAGGCGTCCGCCTGCGCGACCCACACGCGCGCACCGGGGACCCACTCTGCGAGCGGATCGTCGGTCTCGCCGGTCCGGATCCCGGAGCTGGTGAGCTCGAGGATCTGCGGCGGTCCGGAGGTCGGTGCGCGCGACAACTCCGAGTAGTGAACATCTCCCGACACCACGAGCACGCGTCCCGAGATCTTCGACGGGCCGTCGACGCCGAACGCGGCCAGCAGCGCGCTGCACTCGCCGGGGGCGTCGATCGGAAACGACTCCGAGTGCTGCCGGTACAGTAGCTGCGTCGAGGACGCGAGGATCTTGAGCGGGGCATCGCTCGCGGCCATCGCGTCGAGCAGCCAGGCGAGCTGCGCCTCCCCGAAAATCGTCTGCGCTCTGCGATCCTTCGCGTAGCGACTATCGGTGACGAACACGTGCACCGGCCCGGTACGAAACGCGTAGTAGATCGCGGGATCCGTCTCGTACGCGGCTCCCCACATCGCGCGGTGGATGTCGGCGGACAGCTCGCGGCCGGCCCACGACGTGCGATCGAAGCCGGTCGCGTTGTTGTAGCCGAAGTCGTGATCGTCCCAGGTCGCGTGCATCGCCGTGCGACGCGCCAGGTTCGCGAGCTCGGGCTGATTGCGCGCCGCGAGCTGGCGCCTCAGCATCCGCGCCGGATCGTCCCAGTCCGCACGCAACCAGCCGCCCTTCCAGAAGCTGTCGCTCGATTCGCCGAGGGCGTTGACGTAGTAGCAGTTGTCGCCGAGCAGCAGGGCGGCGTCGGCCTCGTGCTCGGTCATCCGGTCGAACACCGGCGCGTCGCGAAACGTCGAGAGATCGGCGCACGAGCCGACGACGAAGCGGACCGCGCCGCGATCTGCCGCAGGGCTCGGTAGGCGCACGGTGATGCGATCGAGCACCTCGTCGTCGAGCAGCAGCTCGAGGTCTCCCTGCACACCGCGCAGCTCGAGCGTGACGATCTGGCTGCCCGGCCACACCTCGTCGACGGCGGGGCGCAGGCGCGGCGTGACGAGCGCGCGGACATCGGGGACGTGGACCTCGCCGTCGACGCGGAGCCGCAAGCGCTCGACGGTCTCGCGATCGATCGCCCAGATCCAGACGGCCGTTTTGCGTGTCGTGGTCACCATCGGTCCAGCGATCAGGTGAGACGCGCCCAGCCAGCCACCGCCCTTGTTGGAGGGCAGTCCGCGACCGTACGGTGCGCCGATCCTGCGGAGCGGCCCGACGAGCTCGCGCCGATCCCAGCGTGCGTAGTCGCGCCCGACGAACGCGTAGGTCGAGCCAAACGCACAGGCGATCGCGTCGGGAGCGATCGCGAGCTCGCCCTCCGTGCCGGTCTCGTACTCGACGTAGCGCGTCCCGCGCACGAACAGCGTGCGGCCGTACAGGCGATCGTGAAACGCCGTGTCGATGCCGTCGTGAAAGCTCCGCGGCAGGCGCTGCCAGCCGTCGACGCCGAGCCGTCCGAGCCGGCCGTCGATCGCGAAGCTCGAGCCACGAAACAGGTACGCGCCTTCGTTCGGCAGCCACAGCGCCGCGTCGATCCCGGAACGCATCTCGGGAGGTAGCTCGGTCCATCCATCGACGCCGAGCCGGCGCGCGAGCCGTCCGTCGAGCGGAACCGGACGGCGAGCTGCGAACACGATGTACCGGTCGCCGCGAAACAACGTGACCTCACCCGTTCTGGGGTCGGTCAGCGCGGCATCGACGACATCGAGCACGCGTCTACCTAACACGAGACGCACGAGGGCCGGTGTCGAGGTATTGTCCGTCGCGGTAGCGCGATGAAGCCGTCGATGATCGCGTTCGTGTCGTGGAGTGGCGTGGCCGATGCCGACACGCCACGTGGGAAATACCGGTTGAACGCCGGCGCGCGAACCGAGACGTACTCCGTTCGCGGAGCGCTGCCGTCGTGCGGCAAGGACTCCGAGGCGTTCGTGACGAACGTCCGTCGACTGGAGATCGACTACGGCGACGTGTGAAGGTCAACGGAGGTACCTGGGTGGTGGTCGAGGAGAGTTCGAAGGGCATCGTGATTATCGACAGCGATACGCTGAAGCCGCTCGTGGTCACCATTGCCTTCAAGCGAACCGGCAAGACGAAGGTGGCTGGCGTGCTCGCGGTGCTCGGTAGCGAGGGGGTGGCACCCCGCTGCGGCGACAGCGTCAAGCTCGACGGAAGCTACGCGCCGTAGGCGCGCCGGGGACGTTCGACGTTCGCATGCCGATGCCCGCCATCCTCGGATCCACCGTCACGACACCTTCACGAGACCCAACCGTTCGCCGAAAACGCATCTGGGATCGAGAACGCAGCCGTTCGCCGGTTACGCATCGGGGTTCGCATCCGCATCGGAGACCGGGCTTGCCGTTGACGCCGATTGAGTAACTCTCGCTAGAACCCGCACGGTGTGTGCCTCGGAAGGACGCGCTCGCCCTGCGGGCCACTCGCGCACCGAGACGCGCCACCGCTCTGTCGCGGGCGCGCACGTCGCGGCGGAGCAATCGATCGAACGCGGACGCTAGGGGTGCAGAGCGCTCGTCAGGCCTCGTGCGCGAGTGGCCCGCGACGGGCAAGAGCGCGCCCTTTCTCGGAAGCCCGGAGGAACCTGGGTTCCTCGAAACGATCGCTTCAGGAGACCACCAGCATGTTCATTGCCTACGAGATTTCTAAACAACGTATCGTCAGCCTTCGTCCGCTCGTACCCGTGATCCAGGCGAGCTTTGTGGATCAGTGAGGTTGACCAGCACGTTCTGCGCCGCCCTCGCCTAGATCGAGCCTCGAGGAATGCAGCGGCGGTCTCGATCGATCCACCACGGTGATGTGCGCATCGCGTGCGTCCGACACGCGGAGCATGCACCCTTTTGGGCGCCGCATGCCGAGCGCGTCGACCTGCTGTTTTCGACCGAACCAGCGGAAGGACTCCATGGTGCCGTTCCACGGGACGGCACGTTCGCGTCCCACGCGGGACGTACGATCGGCTCGATATCGTTTGACGATCCAACGAACACGGATCCGGTACGGCGCCTCGCCGGATCAGAACTTCGTGATGCGCCGAGTGGTGGCCAACTCGCGCTGTACCACCTGTGGATGGAGGTCATGGGGGGCTCCAGATTCGCGGCGAGCGAAGCGCACAACGCCGATCATCGAGCCGCGATCAACGTAGTCGCGGTCACGATGGATCCACCACGGTGGCTGGATGTTCGGGTCACGTGCATCCGTCACGCGGCCCCTCCACGAGATATCGAGCATGTCGAGGACCTACTGCTTTCGACCGAACAGCCAGCGGAAGCGGAAGGACTCTACGGTGCCATTCCACGGGAGGACATTCGCATCCCACGCGGGACGCGGCGGTCGGCTTGACCGCGGCGGTTGAAGAACCGCCGGCGAACGAGGATCGAGTACGCGCCTCGGTGATCTCGAACCTTGTGATGCGCCGAGTGGTGGGATGCACAGCTCGTGCTCCCTGGTCTGTGGAACGCCAAACCGATCATCGAGCCGCGATCAACGTAGTCGCGGTCACGATGGATCCACCACGGTGACTGGATGTTCGCGTCACGTGCGTCCGGCACGCGGAGCCCCCTCAAGATGCCGAGCACGTCGAAGGCCTACTGCTTTCGACCGAACAACCAGCGGAAGGACTCTATCGTGCCGTTCCACGGGACCGGACGTTCGCGTCCCACGTGGGACGCGGCAGTCGGCTCCGGCTCGCCCGGTGGTGGCGGCTGGAAGAACCGCCAACGAACACGGATCGAGTACGGCGCCTCGCCCGTGATCTCGATCAGACCCTGGTGGTGCGCCGAATGGTGACCACTACATATGAGGGTCACATTGGAAAGCTCGTGCGTGCCACCCTGCGCCTGCGGATGGATGTGATGGATCTCCAGGTTGCGCCGCGAGCGACAGCCCGGAATTCTACAGCAGGACTCGTCACGCGCGAACACCTGCTCGCGAATCCGCGGCGTCACCGATGACGTCGCCCGCTCGGGCGCGGTTGCATCGAGCGAGCCAACGTACCGCGCGTCGCAGTGCGCCTTCTCGATCACCTCGTCGGGGACATCGAGCTCGAGCCCGCCACCATTCTGGGTGGTGCGCTTGCAGTCATCGCATTGCTTGTAGGCGATCTGATGGGCGGGGCCGTGCTCGCCGGTGCTCGGGTCGAGGACGCGGCGGAGCATCAGCTCGACGAACTGGAGGTCGCCCAGCTCGCCGCCCGTCTCCTCCTCGAGCGCAACGCGCGCTTGCCGCCACATCGCGTAGAGCTCGGGCGGAAGCGGAAGCCTGATGTCACGCGTGCGGAGATCTGGCTGCTTCGGATCGTCCGGACGGTCGCCGGGAGCGTGACCTGCGACCGCACGCTCGATCGCGTGGACGTTCATGCCGCGCGTCTTCGCGAGCCACTCGCTCTCCGTGTCTGCGGTTGCGACGCGTGACAGCTCGCGAACCGCGGAGTAGGTGAGCTCGCCGCGCGCGAGCAGCTGGGTCGTGAACGGCAGCCGGACCAATGCGCGTGCGACCCGCATCCGCTCGCGAGCAGTGTGGGGCGTGTAGCCGAGGACTGTCTCGAGGTACTCCCAGTGCGACACGCAACCGCGGAGGATGCCGACCTTCAGCTGCTCGGCGCGAACGAGGTCGTATGCCTCGGCGGCATCGAGCGCGGAGCGACGCTGCGCGTATTCGCAGAGCCGCCGATGCAGCGCAGCGCCCTCGTTCTCCTTCACCATCGTTTGATCGAGCATCGCGACACCTTTCTGCACCGAGTGCGGATCGCTTCTAGCACGCGAAAAATCGACGCTCTGGCGTACGTTCTCGTCGAGGATTCCGCGATCGAACGACACGTTCGAGGGTCGCGACGTTTGGTGCGCGCAACGCGCAGCACGATCGCTGTGGTGAAAGAGTTCGACCGGCCTCGCCGCCTCGTCGCGAATGCACTCGCGAACCTCGTCAAGCGAAAAACAGCGAAGGACGATCGAAATGCGCGGGTACAGACCGGATAGAGAGGTGACGAAATAGACCGATGACATAGGTGACAGATGAGAGCGCGCAGAAGACCACGAGGTATGCCTGGAAGGAAACGGCACCGTGGAACGAGCGGGTGAAGTTCATAACGGCCCTATTGGAGGGCGACGAGTCGTTCACCGAACAGTGCGAGCGCTTCGGGATCAGTCGCCAGTCACCGATGTTTCGGGTTGCACCCGCGAGGTACAGACCGGATCGATGACATCGGTGACATCGGTGACAGACAGCGACAGATCACTCGCCGTGTCTTGGAAGGAAGGGCGTCATGGAAAGAGCGGGAGTTCATGCCGACCCTACTCGAGAACAATGAAACGCTCGGCGAGTGCGAGCGGGACTAGCTGTCACGTTGCAAGTGGCTCGCTCCGAGTGCGCTGGCAGTCGTGTCGACCCCATACGAATTGCCCGAGATTGCGACCTCGGTCAGTCCGGACCGAACGAAGGTGTTTCGACATCGACGAAGGTCAGCTGTGCAAGCCGCAACCTCGGTGACAACTCGCCAGGATCTCACGTGTAGTCACGCTCGATAATGGCGACCTGCTTGGCTGACCGACTAAACCAGAGCCCGTGGCTTTCCGTCGTGCCGCTGCGCGAATCCAAGATCCGCGGTGTATCGGGCGTCGAGCGGTCCGCGGAACGGTGCCAGTCTCCGACTTGTTCGATCGAGGGTGCTATCGGCGAACCGGGCCTTCGGTGCGACCGCGTGGTGGCTCACGGCCGAGACCGCGAGCGATCGCGTATCGTCGAGCTGCTGACATGCGGCTACTCCTGATTTCGATGCTGCTGGCCTGCCGCTCGGTCGCCCCAGCTCCGGTTTCGTGGGAGCAGCGCTTCGTCGAGCACGATGGCGTGCGCATCGAGTACCGACTTCGCGCGGGCCGCGGCTTGTCGGTGGTGTTCGTCCCCGGCATGAGCAATCGTGCGGCGGAGTACGAGGCCAACACCGCGCTGGTCGATGCGCTCGGCGATCGCACGGTGATCGCGATCAGCCTTCGCGGTCGTGGCGAGAGCTCGGCGCCGGCTATGGGCTGGACCGTCGCTGCGCAGGCGAGCGACATCGCCGCGGTTGTCGATGTGGAGAAGCTCGGGCGCTACCACCTCGTCGGCCACTCGATGGGCGTTGGCTACGCACTCCATCACGCGTTCGAACATCCCACAGCCATCGTGAGCTTCACGGCCGCGGACTACCGACCAGGCCTCGTAGCGGTGTCCGAAGACTGGGTTCGGCACGTCGAGAGCGAACCGCCGATCCTGGGTCAGTTCGACTCGCGCATCGCACGTCGCATGCTGAACGAGCAGCAGGGCGAATACGCGCCGAGTCTGTCCGGGTTTCGGCTGCCCGTCCTCGCCATCTTGAGCACCGAATCATCGGACCGATTCGTGGAGAAGCTCTGGAAGCATGCGCCGAACGCACGCGTGGTCTGGATCGAACACGGCCACGACACGTTCACGAGCGAGGTCGCCCGTCGAGTGCTCGTCGAGCATCTCGTCGATCGCTAGGCGTTCGAGCCTGGAGTCACGAGAGTCACCGTGACCGTCTGACCGTCGATCACCGTTACCTTGGTCGCTGGTCCCTTGTCCGAGAAGTGCGACCAGATCTCGTAGTCGCCGGGCGGCACGTCGACCGCGAACTGGCGTCGATCGCACGACACGTGACGCGGGAACATCGGCTCGCCCACGCCGACCACACTGGGCCCACTCCGACTCTCGCCCTCGATTCGGCCGCGACCGAGCAGGGTGAAGTCGAGCGTCGCTTCCGACTTCGGGAGCTCGCAGACGATCGAGAGTCCCGCGGTCGGGTGTGTCGCCTGCACGATTTCGGGGAGCCCGATCGTCAACCCGAGGCCCTCGAGAACATAGAAGCCGCTTGTGTTGCTCTGGGTCTCGTGATGATTGAGGAACAAGCGCTCGAGGGGAGACCACGGCGCGCGTACACCGTGCTTCAGGAATCCCCGGCGACCGACGACGACACGCGCATCGGCGACCGGCGCGCCCGAACGATCTCGCACGAAGCCGGAGACCCGATAACCGCGCATGAGGTCGATATCTCCGAGATCGATTGTCTCGTTCGCGGTGACCGTGACTGGAGCGGACAGTGCGCGGCGCGTGCCCGGAGCGAGCACCGTGACTTGTTGCGTTCCCGGCGGGACGTGCGGCAGGGCGAACCGCCCATCATCGGAGCGCACTCCGGTGGGATGAACGTCGGCGCCAGGTCGGAAGAGACAAACGCCGAAATACGGCACCGGTGCACCGTCGAGTAGCGCGCGGCCAACGAGCGTTGCCCGCCGTGGCAACACCAGCTTCACGTTCAGGTCTCCGACAGCTGCACGCTGACTGACGTCGCTCCGCGACGAGATCTCCCAGTTCGCGCCGACATCGAGCTCTCTGGTGGCACCGATCTCGGCGGTCTCGAAGCGACCGTCTCGATCGGTGTACCCCAACCACTCGTTCAGTGAAAACGACCACCGACCGTCCTCTGACGGACGCGCAACATGAACGCGTGCGCCGTGGGCAGGCCGACCTTGCTCGTCGACGACGACTCCCGCGATCCGACCGTACGTGACACCGGAGGCGGTGCTGGCGATCTGGAGGACGAGATCGCGCTGCGGTGTCTTGCCGTCGCACTCGATCGCGACGGTCTGGCTCACGCGCCGGGTTCGCGGTGAGGCGGCGGCCTGGATCTGATAGCGCCCCGCGCGCATCGAGAGCTTCCACTCACCGTCGGGACTCGCGCTGGTCTCACCGCTGACCTCCGGCGACTCGCCGGCGATCGATATCCGCAGCTCCTCGCGTACCGGAGCTCCGCTCTGATCGATCACGCGCCCCGAGATCTCTGCACCGGCCACCAGCTCGATGGTTTGTTCGACCATGCCTCCGGCTTCGATCGTGACGCTCAGGTTGTGTGTGGCGCGACCCTCCGCAGCGACGCGGCCGTCGAAGCTCTCGGGTGGAACGCCACGAAGTACCGCGACGCCGCGCTCGTCGGTGACGGTGCGGAGCACGCGCGTGAGCGCGACGGTTGCATCGGCGAGAGGCACTCCGTCTGCGAGTACCGTTGCGATGAACGTGGCGCCGCGACGCAAACGCAGCTCGATGTCCTCCTCGGTGTTGACCGGAATGAACGACGAGTAGAAGTCGCCCTCGCGCGCCCAGACCCGGTGGTGGTTTCGAGCTTCGAGCCCGTCGAACGCGAACCTGCCGTCGCCGTCGGTCTCGACGGTGCGGAGCTCCGGCCCGAGGATCACGCGAGCTCCGGTGAGTGGCTGTCCATCCTCTCCCACCACCCGCCCACGCACTCCGAACGGCTCGCTCATCGCGTCACGAGTATGCCGCGCTTTGGCGGCACCTTCTCGCTTCTGGAGGTTCGCCGGCGAGCTGAGGATTTGGTGGATCTCGGCGTGCGTCGCCGGTCACGCGATCCAGCGAGATCTCGACGCGGAGGTGTGACGCTCGCTCGCCAACCGCAAGCTCGCCGCGGAGCATCGAGAGCAAGCTCAGCCCATCGCGAGCAGGATCGTCGTCGACGAACGATTCGGCGCCTCGTCGATCGTCGGCGCCGAGTCACGTAGCGACGCCGCGATGCGCTGCATCTGACGCTCCGACGCATCCGGCAGCGGCGCTTCGGTGGCGAGCCGCGCACGGTGCGAAGCCGTGATCCCGAGCAGCGCCGATGCGAGCGCACGCTCTTGCAGCGCGGAGACGGCGGTCAACCGATCGCCTGCGATCTGACCCGCGAGGCGACACGCTTCACGGGCCGCGAGCAGTGGGCGTTCGTCGGAGGCGGCGTACATCGCGATCCGCGCGGCGAGGCGTGGGATGTCGGCGAGCTCGCCGGAGGCAGCCCAGGCGGCCTGGTGTGCATCGTGGCGCAGCGCCGGCGAGCCGGCGAGCAGGTAGTTGCGGACGATCGGCGGCGGCGTCCAGCTCGAGATCACGCTGCGCGCGCAGTACATCGTGAACCACCACAGCGCTTCGCCAGCATCACCCTCGTAGATCCGCTCGGCCGCCTCGCACCGGACGTCGACGTCGTTCGTGCGCGGATCACCGGCGATGC
The DNA here is from genome assembly GCA_031385555.1 of Deltaproteobacteria bacterium. GTDB lineage: Bacteria > Myxococcota_A > Polyangia > Haliangiales > Haliangiaceae > JABFXX01. Next base: position 19,537 of record JANNBP010000037.1, read on the forward strand.
TGCCGTGGCAGCGGTAGATCGCGAGGTGCTCGCCACTCGCACGCCCCAGGGCAGTGCGGGCGCGCATGGTGACCAGGTGGTCGAGGTGCGGGATCTCGAACCAGCCCGGCTGCGGCGATCCGGACGGCGCGCCTGCGAAGGCATAGGCGTAGAACGTCACGAACGTGCGCATGGCGCAGCCAGGCTCTGCAGGTGCAGTGCCGACTGTAAGGTCGCGAGATCAGGATCCCGCAGGGGCCGGGATCGAGTCGCGCGAACGACAGAGCGTCACCCCAGTGACACGCTGTCGGGAGGTTTTGACGCTACGCGCGTGCGCCGCTGGACTTACCAGCGGGCTTCTTCGCGGGAGCAGTCTTCGCGGGAGCAGCCTTCGCGCCGTTGCCGTTGGACTTCGAGTGACCGTTGGTCGCGCCGGCTGCTTCCTTGAGCTGGCCGACGAGCGGGGTCTTCTCCCAGGTGAACTCCGGCTCCTCGCGACCGAAGTGACCGTACGCGGCCGTCTTGCGGAAGATCGGGCGGCGGAGGTCGAGCTCCTTGATCAGCATACCGGGGCGGGCATCGAAGGTCCGGAGCACCGCGGCGGTGAGCTTCTCGTCGGGGACGAGGCCCGTGCCGAAGGTGTCGACCAGCATCGAGACCGGCTCGGCGACGCCGATGGCGTACGCGAACTGGACCTCGCAGCGACGGGCGAGCCCCGCGGCGACGACGTGCTTCGCGATGTAGCGCGCGTAGTACGCGGCCGAGCGATCGACCTTGCTCGGATCCTTGCCCGAGAAGGCGCCGCCACCGTGGCGCGCGTAGCCGCCGTAGGTGTCGACGATGATCTTGCGACCGGTGAGGCCGCAGTCACCCTGCGGACCACCGATGACGAACCGGCCCGTCGGGTTGACGTGGATCTTGGTCTTGTTGGTCATCAGCTTCGCCGGGACGATCGGCTTGATGACGTACTCGCGGATCGCTTCCTCGAGCACCTTCTGCTTGACCTTGTCGTCGTGCTGCGTGGAGACGACGATCGCTTCGACGCCGACGGGCTCACCGTTTTCGTAGCGGACGGAGACCTGGGTCTTGCCGTCGGGGCGCAGCCAGTCGATGCCCTTGTGCTTGGTCTTGCGAACCTGCGCGAGCTTGTACGCGAGCTGGTGCGCCATCTGGATGGGGAGCGGCATCAACTCGGCCGTCTCGTCGCACGCATAGCCGAACATCAGGCCCTGATCGCCGGCGCCCTGCTTGGCGGGATCGCCGCGATCGACGCCCTGCGCGATGTCGGGCGACTGCTGCTCGACGGCGGTCATCACGGCGCAGGTGTCGGCATCGAAGCCCATCGCGGAGCTCGTGAAGCCGATCTCGCGGACCGCGTTGCGGACGATCTTCTGGAAGTCGAGCACGGCCTTCGTGGTGATCTCACCCGCGACCAGCACGAACCCCGTCTTCGCGACGGTCTCGCACGCGACGCGGCTCATCGGGTCGGCGGCGAGGCAGGCGTCGAGCACCGAATCCGACACTGCGTCGCACAGCTTGTCGGGGTGACCTTCGGTGACGGATTCAGACGAGAAGAGATAGCTAGCCATGTGCGTGGGCGGACTATTGGGCGACGCGGCGCTCCGTGTCAACGGCGGATCGCGCTACGATAGCGGACGATGCGGCTGTTACTGATCGCGGTGATCGTCGCCGCATGCGGTGGCAAACCTCCGGTGCCAAAACGCCTGGTCGTCGAGGGAGATGTCGGCTCGTGGAAGTTCCGGCGCTTCCAGGGCCCACTCCTGGATATCGAGGTCTGGGTCGACGGCAACAAGGGCGAGGCGTACAGCGCCAGTTACATCACCGAGACCTCCGAGAAGACCGGCCGGATCGAGGACAAGGATCTGGTGAACGTCACGGTCACCAAGTACGAGAAGCCGGATGGTGTGGTGCGGGAGACAGTGAAGCTCGTACGCCGGCTCGCAGCAGAGAAGGGCTACCAGGTCGACGAGAAGAAGCTCGAGGGTGTGCGCACGCTGCGGATCACCGGGCCGAGCGAGACCTGGGTGATGTGGCCGTCGGGCAAGTACGTCGTCAAGGTGGGCGGGCAGGGGCGCGAGAACGTTCCCGAAGGCGTGGTGGGGAGCTACGGCGATCGCTATCCGTCGCAGCTGCCGGGCGGTTCTCTCGAAGGTCCTCTGCCGGCGGGTCCCGAGGAGAAACCGAAGACCGAGCCGAAGGATCCGTACGATCCCAAGAACCCGAAGCCCGACATGGAGAAGTACGACCCGACCAAGGTCAAGATCCCCGAGAAGGAAGCGCCGACGACGGAGTCGGACGACAAGCCGGATCCCAAGAAGGATTCGAAGAAAAAGAAGAAGTAGCGAAGCTGGCGCACGTGACCGGGGATGGGACTGTGCGGAGCACGATCGGGCACCAGGTGTTGCAGGGCAAGACGGGGTGAATTGCGCGCATCGGCAGTCCGCGCCGACCAGTGCTAGCCTGCGCACGCATGTTGAAGTTGTTGCGAGCGGGAAGCGTCGAGGCGGCGGCGCTCCTCGATCGATCGACGCGGATGGCCGGCGACGTCGACCACAAGGTCGCCGCGATCCTCGAGGATATTCGCACGCGGCGCGACGCGGCCGTCGAGGAGTACACGCGCACGTTCGACAAGCGCGAGCCCGACGGCGGGAGCTACGAGATCGAGGCCGCGCGGTGGGATGCGCTCGCAGCGCAGGTCGCGGCACCGGTGCGCGAAGCCCTCGAGCTCGCCGCCCGGCGGATCCGCGCGTTCCACGAGCAGCAGGTGGATCGCGACGTCGAGCTGACGCTGGACGGCGTTCGCCTGGAGCTCCGGTATGCACCGCTCGTGCGCGTCGGGCTGTACGTGCCGGGTGGGACGGCGCGGTATCCGTCGAGCGTGTTGATGACGGCGATCCCGGCGAAGGTCGCCGGCGTGCGCGAGCTGATCATGGTGACGCCGGGCGCGTCGCCGGAGACCGCCCTGGCGGCGCGGATCGCGGGTGTCGATCGGATCTTCGAGCTCGGCGGTGCCCAGGCGGTGGGCGCGCTCGCATATGGCACGCAGACCGTGCCGCGCGTCGACAAGATCGTCGGCCCCGGCAACGCGTGGGTCGCGTCGGCGAAGCGCCAGGTCTACGGCGAGGTCGATATCGATTCCATCGCGGGTCCGTCGGAGGTCTTGATCGTCGCCGATGCGACGGCGAATGCGGCATGGGTCGCCGCGGATCTGATCGCGCAAGCGGAGCACGATCGCGAAGCGCGCGCGGTCCTGGTGACGACATCGGAACAGCTCGCGCGGCAGGTCGATGCCGAGTTGTTACTGCAGCTCGCGGATCTCCCGCGTCGCGAGATCGCCATCCACGCGTTCGAGCATCACGGTGCGGCCGTCATCGTCGAGTCGCTCGATGCCGCGGTCGACTACGCGAATGCCTTCGCGCCGGAGCACCTGGAATTGCAGTGCGTGGATGCGCGCGTGCTCGCCACGAGATGCACCACGTCGGGCGCGATCTTCGTCGGCAAGTACTCGTCGGAAGCTGCGGGTGACTACCTCGCCGGCGGCAATCACGTGCTGCCCACCGGTGGTGCGGCTCGCTACGCGTCGCCACTCGGCGTCGCGGATTTTCGCAAGCAGACCTCGATCATCGAGTACTCCGCGGAAGCGGCTGCAGCTCACGCACAACCGATCGCCACACTCGCCGCCGCCGAAGGCCTCGACGGTCACGGCCGCTCGGCACTGATGCGGAGCCGTCGATGACGTGGTTTCGCAGGCTTGCAGATCGGGGACAGGATCCGGGGTCCCAGGTGTTGGAGATCGCAGGCGTCCTAGACCAAAACGTAAAACTCGGATTCGGCTCGACGCGAAAACGCATTTTACGTTTCGGTCCAGAACGCGATGGATTGCAGCTGCTTGGGACCCCGGATCCTGTCCCCGATCTGCAAGTGCTCGGAATGAGGGTTTCGTGAGTGACGAGCTTGGCCCACTCGCGGCGCGCGTGCCCGAGGTGCTGCGTGGATCGAGCGCGTATCACGTGCCGGTGCCACCGACGCTGATCGCGAAGCTCGACGCCAACGAGCTGCCGCACGGTCTACCGGCGGAGCTGCGGGCACAGCTCGCGAAGGTGCTCGGCGAGGTCCCCCTCGAGCGCTATCCCGATCCGCAGGCGAAGCAGCTGCGCGCGGTGGTGGCCACGTCACTCGGCGTGGTCGGCGAGCAGCTCGTGTTCGGCAACGGCAGCGACGAATTGATCGCCCTCCTCGCGAATGCGTTCGCCGGCCCGATCCTCACGCCGGCGCCGAGCTTCGTCTACTACAAGCTCGCCGCGATCGCGCGCGGGTTACCGATCATCGAGGTCCCGCTCGACGCGCAGTGGCAGCTCGACGAGCTCGCGATGGTCGCGGCGATCGAGCGCGACCAGCCGAGCCTGGTGTTCCTCGCGTTGCCGAACAACCCGACCGGCACGCTGTGGCGGCCCAGCTTCGCGCTCGAGCTCGCCTCGCGGTTTCGCGACACCGTGATCGTCTCCGACGAGGCGTACGTCGCGTACAGCGGCACGTCGAACCTGCCCGAGCTCGCCTTTCACCCGAACCTCGTCGTCATGCGCACGCTGTCGAAGATCGGGATGGCCGGGCTGCGCGTCGGCTTCACGATCAGCTCGCCCGCGATCGCACGCGTGCTCGAGAAGGTCCGCCCGCCGTACAACGTCAGCTCGCTCGATCAAGCCGCCGCCACGTTTCTCGTCGAGCATGCGAGTATTTGGTGTCACGCGCGCGCCGCGGAGGTCGTCGTCGAACGCGGCAAGCTCGCCGCGGCGCTCACCGCGAGGGGCATCGAGGTGTTCCCGAGCGAGGCAAACCTGATCCTCGTTCGCGTCCCCGATGCACGGGCCACCTGGAAGCAGCTGTCCGACGCGGGCATCTCGGTGCGCGCATTCGGTGGCGGCCCGCTCGCGAGCTGCTTGCGGATCACCGTCGGCACGGCCGTGGAGAACGCCGCGCTCCTCGCTGCGCTGTGAGGTTCCTGATCCTCGTCGTGCTCGTCGCGTGCGCCCCCGATGCGCGAGGCCCGGGCGTCGATGTCGATCGCGTGATGACCCACGTCGAGGCGCTCGCCGGGAGTCTCGGCGCACGGCCCGGCAACACCGACGCCTCGCGCGCAGCGGCGGCGTACATCGCGAACCAGGTCCCCGTCGAGCGCATGGACGTGGGCGAGGTCGAGCTCCCCGCGATCGAAGTGCTCGGCACCATGCATCGCCCGGCACAACGCACGCACTCGAGCGATCCGAACCTGATCGCGCGCTTCGGTCCACCCGGCAAGGCGCTGCTGATCATGGCGCACTACGACACCGTGCCGGGCAGCCCCGGGGCGATCGACAACGCCGCCGCGGTCGGCGTGCTGATCGAGCTCGCGAAGGTCCTCGTCGACTCGCCGCGACCCGTGATGATCCTGTTCTCCGCGAACGAGGAGGTCGGGCTGGTCGGTGCCGAGGCGTTCGCCGAGCGCCGCGGCAGCGAGATCGACTTCGCGATCGCGCTCGATCTGATCGGCGGCGACGGCGATCTCGTCGTCAACGGCGCGAGCACGCTGATCGGAGACGTCGAGATGAGGTGGCTCGCACGCGGTGCCGATCGCGCCGGCGTCACGCTGCGCGCACCCCTCGCGCATCGCGTGATCTCGCGCTGGTGGCCGCAAGCCGAGCGCAGCGATCACGGTCCGTTCACCCGTCGCGGCCTTCGCGCGATCCACTTCTACAACCGCGGTCACGACGGCGATTGGATCGATCTCGCGTATCACTCCGCCGCCGATGTGCCCTCGCGCGTTCGCCGCGAGTCCGTCGACGAGCTCGCTCGCGTCCTCCTCGCCCTCACACGCGAGCCGATCCCCGCGCACGAGGGCGACGGCTTCTGGCTCCCCCTCGCCTCGAACACGATCGTTCCCCGCTGGTCGCTCCTCGCCCTCTGCATCGCCTGCTACGGCGCACTCGCGCTGCTCGTCACCCTGCGTCGCCGTCGCGAAGGCCAGGGCCTCGGCTTGCTCGTCGCGATCCCCTGCTACGCCGCCGGCGCCGCCGCGATCATCTTGCTCGAGCATCTCCTCGGCGGTGGTCATCCCGCTCCGTGGCTGCATGCACCGCTGCGCTGGCTGGCAGGCGAATCCCTCGTGCTCGCCGGCATCGTCGGGCTGCTGTCGCGCTTGGTCGCGCGGTTCTCTCCATGGGGTGGCGAGCGTCGCTATCTCGCGGTTGCCGTGATCGCTCCACTCGCGATCGGCACCGCGTGGCTGGTCGCGGGCGCCGCCGAGCTCGCGTGGGTCTGGCTCGTGCCCGCGCTGTTCGCAGCGATGGCGCCGCGACTCGGGCGGTTCCGCGTCCTCACCCTCGCATCGCTGCTCCTCCCGGTCGCTGTCGTCCTCGCACCTATCCAACTTCGCGAGGCTGCGTGGAACGGATTTCTCCCGCCCGCAGTACCTTTCGGGGTGTGGATCGCGACCCTCGGATTTCCGAGTTTCGCAGGGATCGCCTGGTACTTACGTGCGCGGGATCGCTCCGGACCACTGGGTACACTCGTTCTCCCTGTGGGGTGCCTACTCGCCATGATCGCAGGGCTCGTCCTTGTAGGATCAGCGTCACCGTCATGCAGCGCCGCGCAATTCCACAGGTTAGGATTAGCCTGCGAGCTCACCGTAGGGGTGCGCTAGCAATTGCATGTTCGACTCTGTAACAATGGGCTTACTGCGGGGTTTTATGCTCAAGACCGTGGTCACCACCCTGGCGCTCGCTCTCACCGCCTGCAGCGTTGGCTCCGTCAACGGCGGCGATGATGTTCTGACCGATGGCAGCAGCGGGAACGATCCGCGCGCCGGAACGTTCGATGGAATGGTCCTACCGCTGGTGACGGCGAAGACCTGCACCGACGCCAACTGTCATGGCGGCACCCAGACGCCGAAGCTGAGCTCGTTCGCGCAGATGACGGAGAACTCGGCGCTCGCGGCCAAGTACCTCGAACTGCCGGTGACCGAGAACGTGATCATCAACAAGGACCTGCTGCCCGGCGGCACGCCCGGGATGCACCAAGGGCGTTTGTACCTGTCCCAGACCGACAAGGACGCGATCTCCTCGTGGTTGATGACCGGTCCCTGAGCTACTTGCGCTTCGACGACGCGATCAAGCGGGTATAGGCCTCGGCGGCCGACCGGCAGAGCTGCTGGACGACGCCGATCTCGACGGGCCCGAGCGGCTTCGCGTGGCCATGTCCATAGAGCACGTTGACGACACGCTTGCCGATCGCGATCGCACCCGTGGTGACCTGCGCGGGCTCCGCGCACTGCAACACTTTGTAGATGTACGAGTTGACCGTCGACGGTGCGAGCGGCCCGTGGAAGACGTTGCCCTCGGCCGCGATCGCCGCCTGGATCACCGACGGCGCTTCGAGCGGGATCAACAGGTGCTCGACGTTCGCGTGACCGGGCAGCTCGCCCATCGCCTTCCACCCGAACGCCATGTTGTCGCGCACGGTGAACACCACCGCCGCCTCGAACATCGAGGCGACACCACCGAGGAGGATCTCGACGATGCGATTGCGATCGGCCGCGGTCGCGAGCTCGCGCAACGCGACGTCGACGGGGATCGATTTCGGTGCAGGCGCAGGCGTAGGCAGGGCCAGCGCGGAAGAGTTCGACGGCTCCGGTGGCTTCGCGGCGATCGGAGCAGCCTCGGCAGGCGCTTCGCTGTCGGCGTCGAGCGTGTCGATCAGATCCTCGGCATCGAGCTCGAGATCCTCGGTCTCGTCGAACAGCTTCTTCATCTTCACCGTGCTGCGCAGCCGCGGTTGCGGGCCGGGCGCATGGATCGGCGAGGACGGAACGGGCGGGAGGCCGGGGAGCGGTGGCGCGGGCAAGCCGGTATCGGCGGCGCTCTCGTTACCGCGCGGCGAGTCGCCGAACTTCACGTAGCGCACCGGGCGTGGCACGCCGTAGTAGCGCTCGATGTAGTAATAGATGCGGAGCTCGGGAGCGACGCGCGGAAGCACGCGATAGCCGGTGATCTGGTTGAGCGCCTCGAGCGTCGCAAAATCGTGCGGGTCTTCGATCGCGGCGATCAGCTGGCGATCCTGCACCACCAACGGCACGCACTTGTGTTTGAACGCCTGCGCCGGCTGGAGCAGCCGAACCGCCGCTCGCTTCGCCCGCTCGAGCATCGCGCCGGTCGCGATCGGGATGCCAAGCTCGAGGCCGAGGTAGACGGTGAGGGCTTCGAGATCGACGTAGCCGTGCTCGACCAGGATCGTCCCGAACCGCCCACCGTCGCGCGCCTGGAACTTGAGCGCCGCGTCGATCTGCTCCTCCGAGAGTCGGCCGTCGCGGACGAGCATCTCGCCGAGCTTCATCTGAAAGCGAACGTAGCACGGACGTGCTATCGGTCATAAATGCGCGTCCCGGCCGCCCTGGCTCTTCTGGGCACGATGGCGTGTGGCGGCAAGTCCGACGCACCGCCGCCAGACCAACCCGCGCCGAAGCAGCCGCAGGGTCCGAGCCAACCCGTCGCAGGGACGGCGGTTCCACCTGCCAGCCCGCCGGAGTTCCCCGAAGGCACGCGGTCGCTCGAGCTGACCCGCACGGCCTCCGTACGTATAGAAGCGGGGGACGGCGCGAAGCGCATCGGCACGATCGCGATCGATACCCGGGTGGCGTGGTCGCGCACCCAGAAGGCGAAGGGGTGCAAGGAGCCGTGGGTCGAGATCCGACCGCGCGGCTGGATCTGCGGCGACTACATCAAGCCGTCGAAGAAGCCACCGTTCGGGCGCGAGGTGCCGTTCCTCGAGCGCGGCGAGCTGGTGCCCGGCGTTTACGGCAAGATCACCGCGCCGAACTCCGTCACGTATGTGATGGAGAAACCCAAGAAGGAAAAGGACAAGCGGAAGCCGAAGGACAAGGGCCCGGTGACGTCGACGAAGGACGCCGATCCCAAGCCCGCGCCGAAGTTGATCGAAGGCAAGCCGATCGTCGGCTCCGTCAACGTCCGCCAGTACGACGAGCTCGTCGTCGACGGGAAGACGTACTGGAAGGTGTCTCAGAAAGACTCCGAGTACGTGCTCGGGCAGGCGATCTCGAAGCACCGGCCATCGCTGTACGGCGGCTCGCGGCTCGGCGACGACACCGGCTGGACCATCCCGATCGCGTTCGTGTGGCCGCGCGTCGTGAGCTGGCAGCAGGCCGGCACCTCGTACAAGGCGCAGGGTGGTGGGCAGGTGCGCATGGTCGCGGCACGCACGCCCTTGCCGATCCTCGAGGCGTTCACGGACAAGGCGAACAAACCTCTCGCGTATCGCGTCGGCCCCGAGGAATGGATCCAGGCCGCCGACGTGCGGTTGTTCAACCCAGCCCCACCGCCGGCGCAGCTGCTGCCCAACGAACGGTGGATCGATGTCGATCTCGAGAGCCAGATCCTCGTCGCGTTCGAGGGCACGATCCCGGTCTACGCGACGATGGTGTCGACGGGCGGCAAGGAGACGCCGACGCTCACCGGCACCTATCGGATGTGGCTGAAGGAATCCGAGGCCGACATGAAGGGCCTCAACGGCGAGGATCCGTACTCGGTGGCGACGGTGCCGTGGACGCAGTTCTTCTCGCCGGAGAACGATCTCGCGCTCCACACCGCGTACTGGCACGACCAGTTCGGCACGAAGCGTAGCCACGGCTGTGTCAACCTCGCGCCCCGCGATGCGCGCTGGCTGTACTACTGGAGCGAGCCGCAGGTACCGCCGGGCTGGACGATGGCGGCGGGCGTCATCGAGGCGCCGGGCTCGATCGTGCGCGTGCGAACCAAGGACGAGCCGAATCCTCCGCTGCGCGAGTACGCGGTGAAGGTGAACGAGGCGCGCCTGCAAAACGCGCCGATCAAATGATCGGCGCGGATCACCTCGGCCAGACGAGCTCGGTGCTGTTGTCGACGAGCCGCGCATTCGTCGTCGCGTCGAGCCAGGCCTCGTAGCCCGTGCGATCACTTGGCAGCGCGAGCGTGTAGATCGCGAGCTGGCCATTCGCGAACGTCGCGAGGGAGCGACCGTCGGCACTGAGCTTCGCGGTCTGCTCGCCGAACCCGACGGACCAGAAGTGATTCGACGACGGATCGAGGTCATAGGCGAGGAGGCGGTTGTCGTGGCTGAGTCCGGCGCCGAGCGGAACGTCCTCGGCGACGACGCGGAGCTCGTAGCCCGAGGGCACCGCCGAGCGCTGGCCGCTCTCGGTGATCACGGTCGCTCCGCGACGATCGTCGATCACGACACAGCCGGCACCGGCGACGTAGGTGAGGCCATCGATCCGCTTCGCCACCTGGCCGACGCGCGCCAACGTTCCGTCGATGCTCCACTTCCACACCGAGGCCTCGACGGCGAGCCACGCATTGCCAGCTGGGTCGACCGTGGCTGCTTGCGGAGGCGCGGTCCACTCGACCGTCTTCGTCGCGTTGGTCTTGTCATCCCGTCGCCAGAGCTGCGTCTTCGCGAGCGCGACGACGAACGTGCCGTGGCCACGCAGCCCGCGGAGGTCCTCCTTCGTCGACCACAGCGTCGTGCGGCGATTCGGTCCGAGGTCGAGCCCGATCACGTCGTGGGCCGTCGCGTAGACGATCCTCGTCGGCGACACCGCGATCGCGTGCTTCGCACCCTCGAGCTCCATCGGAGGTCTACCCGGGACGAGCACGAGGAAACCCGCTTGCGGTCTCACGATCACGTAGCTGCCGTCCGCGGGCGCATCGACGACGGTCGCGAACGGGAATCGGCCGAGTGACTTGATCTCGCCAGTCGTGACGTCGAGCTGCTTCCAGTCGTCTTCCATGTAGCTCATCAAGAAGTGGCGATTGCCGGTGAAGCCGTGGAACGAGGTGTTCGCGAGCGGGGTGTCGAACATCCGCGGCAGCAGCGTCGCGGCGTCGTAGAGGAGTAGATGATCTGCGACGGTGAGCAGGAACTTCGTCGACTGCGGTAGCGCGACGGCCGACGAGGCGCGCAACGCCGGCACGCGCAACGCGAGCGTGCCACCGCGCCCGGCGAGCATGACCAGCCCACTCGCACCGACGAGGATCACGCCATCGCGAGTCACCGCAGTCGAAGAGTAAAGTGTGGCGGGGAGATCGAGCTGCACCGCTCCATCGCGCGGGTGGTAGCGATACGACGTGGTCTGCGTCGTGAAGTAGAGATCCTCGCCGGCGTACGCCGCGGCTTGCACGGCGGCCGTCGCGATCGGCTTGGTCACCGGTGCAGCCGTGAAGTCGACCTCGTCGAGGCCGCGCAGGCTCGCGATCGCGAGGCGCTTGCCATCCGCCGACCACGCCGGCTCCATGCTGCGCGACGGGCGGCGCAACGAGACCCGCGGTGGGCCGACTAGCTCGACGATCACGGCATCGGGTTGCGCGTTGACCACGACGCGCGTGCCGTCGGGCGAGGCCTTCAGGCCGAAGATCTTCGTCGCGCCGAGCTCGATCCTCTCCGGCGCGCGATCGCCGTGACCGACGATCCAGAGGGTACGTCCATCGTGGAGCACGACCTTGCTGCCGGCGGCGACCAGCTCGTCGGCCGGTTGCTCGAGGGGGATCGTGTCCTTCGCGCCGGTCGCGGGATACATCCAGGTCAGCGTGCGACCCGCGGCGATCGCGAGCAGCTTGTCCTCGCCGGCAAGCGCGAGCCTGGGATTGTCGGCGACGCGTGCCAGGTCCTTCGTCGAGTGAGTCTCGAGATCGTGGACGCGGATCACGCCATCCCCACCTGCGGAGTAGGCGAGCTTGCCGTCGCGCGCGAGCACGAGCCCACTCGTGAACCCCGACGCTGGAAGCGCCCACGGCACCCCACGGCTGCGCGCCTCGGCGAGCACGTCGCGCGCCTTGCGCCACTTCTTCGCGGTCGGCGGCAACCGATGCAACAGCCCGACAGCCGCGGTCGGATTGGTCGCGATCAGTGCAGCCGCTTGCTCGATCAGGAGATCGTCGGCGCGGTCCGCTTCGCTGGCCCGTGCGGCCTCGGCAGCCTTCGCCTCGACGACCGCCTGCTCGCGTGCTTCGTCGGCGGCGTTGCGCTCGCGCACGATGTTCTCGAACGAGATGAAGCCGACGACGGTGAGCGCCGCGAGGGCGATCAACGTGACCACCACCGCCGCGCGGTACCGCTTGACGAACCGGATCACCCGCTCGACCGTCGAGTACGCGTGCGAGGCGACCAGCTGCCCGGTGAGGAACCGACGAAGCTCGGCGGCGAGCGCGGCACCATCGGGATAGCGCTGCGCGGCGTCGTACGCCATCGCGCGCTCGAGGATCGTCGTCAGATCGCCGGGGACCCCGTCGACCAGGTCCTCGATCGAGCGCGGTGGTCCCGACAACGCGAGCGCGATCGTCTCGTCGGAGGATCGCGAGGCATGCGGCGGCTCGCCGGCGAGCACGTGATACAGCGTGCCGCCGAGCGCGTAGACATCGCAGGCACGGGTTGCGGGCTCGCCATGCAGCTGCTCCGGGGCCATGAAGCCCGGCGTCCCGACGACCTGACCGACGCGGGTCTTCAGCGGATCATCCTCGGGCTTCGAGGCTTCGAGCATCTCGTCGGCGACATCATCGATGATCTTCGCGAGGCCCCAGTCGATCACCACGGTCTCGCCGAGCTCGCCGACCAGGATGTTCGCGGGCTTGAGATCGCGGTGCAGGACGCCACGGCCGTGCGCGTGGGCGACCGCGTCGGCGGCAGCGAGCACGTTTGGCAGGAGCCCGAGCCGCTCGTCGATCGTCCGTCGCTCCTTGACGAGCTCGGAGAGTGGCCGGCCCGCGACCTTGCGCATCACGTAGAACGGCACGCCGTCGACGGTCTTGCCGGCGTCGTAGACCGGGATGATCGACGGATGTTCGAGCCGCGCGGTGACCTGGGTCTCGCGCGCGAAGCGCCGCAGCGACTCGGGCTCCGTCGCCAGCGCCGCCTTGAGCGCGACCTTGCGACCGAGCGTCGTATCGGTGGCCTCGACGACACGCCCCATGCCGCCGCGCGCGATCTCGGGGCCGAACAGGTAGCGGCGCGCGGCGTCGAACGACGGCGCGGGCGCGCGGGCCTCTACGGCCGGCTCGGTGTCCGCGGAATCGAGCGCGAGCGGACGCAGCTTCGACGGACGCTCGGTGCGCGTCTTCGGTCCGTCCTCACTCACCTGACCATCGTAGCGCCTACGCGCCTAGGACATGAGGACTGGGAGCTTCTTCGGCTCGGTTGCCAGGACTTGCTGTTCGATGCGATCGAGTGCATCGACCAGCTCCTGGCCGAACAGCTCTGCGAAGACGTCGCGCGTCAGCCGATAGAGCGTGGGCCCATCGACGTGCGCGCACGAGTACTCCGGGTACTCCTCCTCGGCGATCTCGATCCACTCGCGGTCGTACGTCAGCGGGAACAACCGGCAGATCGCCGGCTTGGTGCCGCGAAAGTCCCAGCCGTTCTCGAGCGAGGCGCGATGGATCGCGCACCCGCGCTTGTCGTGCTGCAGGAACAAGCAGCCCTCGCCGTGCGTCTGCGTGCGCACGCAGCGGCCCGACGGATAGTCCGGATCGACCTCTTCCTCGGTACCGAACCACGGCAGGTCCTTGACCTCGTCGTGGAGCAGTGCGCGGAGCTCGTCCTTGCGGGCGAGAATATTCGCGCGCTCCTTGAGGTCGACGTCACAGCCGTACTGGCAGCAGGCGTCGAGCTTCACGCGGTGCGAGTCCACCAACGTGCATTGATGCTCCATGCAGTCCGGTGCGAGCCGGCGCGTGAAGATCGCCGCGGACACGTGCTTGAAGCGAGGATGATCGAGTGCAACCCAGTCTTCGGCCATCGCGGTCGGCACCCTACACGCGCGCGAGCTCGTTGACCAGCGTGGCGAGGTCGACCCGCTCGCCGGTTCCACCTGCATCGCGATCGACCGCGAGGGTCAGCGCCGACAGCGTCTCCTGGTCGAGCACGCAATCGGCATCCGGCTCGGTCTGCGTGAAGTTCCGGAAGCACGACTCGATCACCGGCAGCGAAGCTCGCCGCATCCGGATCGGTGCGCCGTGCGAGCGGCACACGATCGGGCGCGCGTCGTAGATCTTGCATCGACCCTGTGGATCGAGGGCGGCGCAGTGGGGACCGGGCTCCGCCAGAGAAGCTCGACGATCAGCAGGCCAGCGCTCGACGAGCTGCCGGATCGCCGCGGCCTCCACACTCGTGATCGTCAGCTGCACGTGGCAGCAGTCGCTGCACCCGGTCGCGCATTGCATGTCGCTACCGTGGCGTGCCTCGACCCGGGTGAAGAACCCGTCGACCTTGCCATGCAGCTCGCCGAGCCGGGTCATGCGTGCCGCTGCTGCTTACCGCGTTGCGATGGCGTCCGCCAGCATGGGTTTGAGCTCGGCGAGCGCAGCGTCTCGGGCGGACAGCGCGCGGCGGTACTCGCGCCACAGTTGTGGTGCCGTCGCGTAGTTGTCGAGCACGTAGGGATCGCTGCCGTAGTAGACGGTGATCATCGAGATCGGATCGGCGAGCTTGTCCTCGGTGACCGCCCACGCCTCGAGCTTGTTGCTCAACACCGGATCGAGCTGGAGCTCGCCTCGCGAGGCGAGGTCTGTGCGACACGCCGCCCCGGTCTTCGTGATCGGAGTGACGGAATTCGCGGCACCGTGCGGGTCGGTCGAGCGCTCGTTCAGGTCGGTTGACGTGATCGCCGCGATGCAGCCACGCAGCGCATCCACGGACGTTGGCACGCCTGTTATCACGCGCTCGGCGGTGGGCGGAGCGGCGGAGGCCGTCGGGCGATCACGGCCGACCATCGCGGCGACGCCGGCACCGGCGAGCAGCATCGCGACGCCGATGCGAAGCAGCGACGCGTAGGGCCGGCGCTTCGTTGCAGGCTTGGCGACAACCGGCGGTGGCGCGCTGCGCAAGCGAGCAACCTCTTGCTCGAGCGCGTCGACGCGCAGCAGTGCGGCCTCGTGATCATTGCGATACGACATGGTGCCTCCCTCTCGACCGTTTCAGCCACCCTCATCACCGTTGGAGGGCGTGTCGAGCCCAATCGGACAGCACGAGAAATCTGGCGTAAGGTGCAGGGGTGTGGGCACGGCTACATAAAGTCGATCGGATCAAGCCGCAGCCGAATGGCGGCGCGATCATCCTCGTCGAGGACGAGCGGAACATCGGCGCGATCTCGGTCGTACCGAGCATCTCGATCCTGATGGCAGTCTCGAAGGTGCTCAACGCGAAGCGCGCCCTCGAGCTCAAGTTCGAGGGCAAGGGCGAGATCCGGTACTGCGCCGGGCCGTCGCTGCCGGACTTCCTGCAAGACGCGGTGACCCGTGCGGGTGCGTCGAGCTGCGATCGCAGCGGCGAGACGATCCAGATACCTGCGCATCCTCAGTCGGTAGCTGCCATCGTCGACCAGGCGTTCGCCGCGCTCGCCTATCACCTGCGCTCGAGCGTCGGTGCCGCGGATCTGCCCGGTGCGCTGCGCACGCTCGAGGCTCGGCGCGGCAAGACGTCGATCGATCGCGAGGCCAATCCCGCGCAGTACTGGACCGCGGTGCTCGAGCTCGCGGCGCTCGCAGGTGAAGTCTCGCGCGCCAAAGGGGGCCGCTGGATCGATACCAAGGACATGCCGATCCCGTTCGCGATCAAGTTCCCCGAGGGGCAGCTCGCGAAGCCGGCGGGGCTCGCGATCCAGATCGTCGAGGGCACGTCGCAGGAGTCGCTGTCGACGTCCGACGTCGAGGGCCCTACTTCATAGCTTCCTGCGCGCCTTCGCCGTCGAGCTTGATCCACTTCGAGTCGCGGGTCTTCCAGACCTCGGACTGGATCGCACTCTTCGCCGCGGGGCGCGCCGCACGCTCGCCCGCTGCTTTCTTCGCCTTCACCGCGTTGTCGGCGCGGCCCTCGATCGCAGACGCGAGCTCCTTCGGCATTCGCGTCGCGCCGACGTTGAACACGTTCTGCGTCGACGGGCTCGACCGGTGCGAGTCGATGCAGAACACGTCGAGGTTGACCTCCATCGTGGCGCCGGCCGCGATCACGAGCTCGGTCTGCTCCTTTGCATCGGCCTTGGTGATCTGCATCGGCCCGACGGCGCCGAGCCGCTGCGGGGCGGAATCGGGATCGCCCTCGGGGACGAAGTAGAGGCCGGTGGCCGAGAACTTCTGCGCCGTCTTCGCCGAGTTCTTGATCTCGACGGTGAGCCTGCCGTTCGTCGAGCCATCGTACGTGGTGGCGCGGATCTCGAGCTGGGTGCCCGGGACCGTGTGGAACTTGGTCTCGTGCTTGACCGCGGCGGTCGGCGGCGACTTGTAGCGCGGTGGCCGGCGCTGCTGCGGCATGTCGTCGTCTGCGACGGCAATGCCGAGCAGGGAGAACAGAACGAGCATGATCGACACCACGACGGAGGTGCGGTTGCGTAGCTTCGAGTTGGCCATTGGATCCTCGCTAGACGGTTGGACTGCCGTCCAACGCACGAGGCTCGACAAGGATCTCCAGAAACTCGTTGGGTCTTCAGGGATTGATCGCACCGCGGCGCGCGGAGTACGCGAGCCACAGCCAACCGGCGAGAAACGCGACGCCACCGAGCGGGGTGATCGCGCCGAGCACCTTCACGTCGGTGAGTGAAAGTGCATACAGCGAGCCCGAGAAGATCGCGATGCCGGCGAGGAACAACCAACCCGCCGTGGTCGCACCAGTCAGGCCGCGAGCGGCGAGCAAGCCGGCGAGGATCATCGCGAGCGCGTGATACATCTGGTACCGCGCGCCGGTCTCGAAGATCTCGAGGGCGCGGGGCTCGAGCCGCTCGCGCAGGCCATGGGCGCCGAACGCACCCGCGGCGACGGCGAGCGCGGCGTTGAGCGCGCCGATCGCGATCAGCGGCGACCGAGTGTCCATCCGCGGACTCTAGCAGCAGTCTTTCAGCTGCGTGCGTAGATCGGCGGCGTCGGCGTGGGCGTCAGACCCGCGACCAGATCCTCGATCGAGGTCTCCAGGTCGTCGTCGAGTGCGTACGGGCGCGTCGTGTCCTCGATCTCGACCTCGACGTGCCCCGACGAGGAGCGCGGCGCGAACCAGTGCTGGATCTGGCGCTGCACGATCTCGCCACCGAGCACGATGCCGAGATCCGCGGCGAAGGCCTCAAGGGCGAGCTGCATGGAGCGCGCGTCGAGGTGGCGATCATCGGGATCGTACTCGAGCGCCTTCATCACGATGCGCTCGAGCTCGCGCGGATAGCCTTCGACCGCCAGGGCAGGCGGGGCGATCAGGCGCTGCTGCGAGAACATCCGCAGCTGATCCTCGGCGACGCTCGCCGGATACGCGCGACGGCGGGTGGTCAGCTCGTAGAGCAAGATGCCGAGCGCGAACACGTCGGTGCGGTGATCGACCTCGTAACCGCGAACTTGTTCCGGCGCCATGTAGCCGGCCTTGCCCTTGATGAAGCCGACCTCGGTGCGAGTCCAGCGATCCTCGGCCTTCGCGATCCCGAAATCGATCAGCTTGACCGCGCCGTCGTAGCCGGCGAGCACGTTCGACGGCGAGACGTCGCGATGGATCACGCCGCGCTCGTGCGCGTGGTGCAGCCCCGCGGCGACCGAGGTCGCGATCGTCAGCGAGACATCGAGCGGCACCAGCACGTCGCGATGCACCGCCTCCTGGAGCACGCGCCGCACGGTCTGGCCGTCGACGTACTCCATGACGAGGTAGTGCACGTCGTCCTCGGTGCAGCCGACCTCGTACGACTGGACGATGTGGCGATGGTGGAGACGGCTGAGCATGCGCGCCTCGTCGAGGAACATCCCGACGTAGGTGTCGTCACACGGGCGGAGCGTCTTGATCGCGACCTTGCGATCGAAGCCGCCGATGCCGCTGTTCCTCGCGAGATACGTCGGCCATGCCTCCGCTCGCCAGGTGCTGGACGAGCTCGAACCGGCCCACGCGTTCCATCGCGGCGCATCGTGCACAAATCGATCGGTCCCGACAACCGAGCACTGTTACAGGAGATCCGGTTTCGAGGGTGCAGCGGTCCAACCTCTCGCGTCTCCGCGTGATGCAAACGTGGGCGCGCTTGCGAAGGATCGATCAACCGATCGAGATCGTTGCGGTCGCGCCGTCGGGCTCGACGGAGATCGGCACGTCGAGGAATCGACCGATCGTCTCGATGTTGGTGGTCGCGTGCAGCGACGGCGTGGCGCACCGAAACCGTCCACCCCCGGCGATCGCCATCGGGAGCAGCAGCTGATCCGCGAGGTGCTCTCCGACGGGGACATCCGCGTCGAGGAAGGCCGTCAGCTCGTCGCACGCACGCTGCGCGACGACCTCCGCACGCAGCCCCTTCTCGCCGTGCACGGTGACGAGCTCGCGCATGCCACCGCGCTCGATCTCGAGCATCAGGAGATTGGCCGGACCACCGGTAGCCTCGCGGACCTCGCATTCGAATCCGGCGAAGCCGAGCCGCTCGCGAACGATCTCGAGCTCGCGCGTGGCGACATGCGTGGGCAGGCGCGCGATCAGCGACGTGGCGTGCCGCGAGGTGATCGGACCTGCCGTCGTCAGCTCGAGGTGAGCGAGCTGCGCGGTGAGCTGCGGCTCGATGGTGACTGCGAGCTTGCCGCGATCACTCACCTCGCGGTCGTAGAAGTCGCGCTTCCCACCACCGCCCGTCGCGAAGCCATAGCGCTCGAGCGTCAGCTCGACGCGCGCACCCATCGCCTGCAGGTGCGGCAGGAACACGCGCGTCAGGAAGTCGAACGGCGGTGCCATCGGATTGTGCGTGCCGCCCTCCACGGTGAACCGCAGCGGTCGTCGCGCCGTGATCGCGGGGATCAGGATCGTCTGGACGACCAGCGTCGTGGAACCGGCGGTGCCGATGTCGAAGGCAAGCTCCGTCGCGGTGGTCGGGTCGCGCGGGGTGAACTCGAGGTGCTGCGATCCGACGGTGGCTCCCCGCAGCTCGGCGTTGCACATCGCCGCCGCGGCTTGCACGCAGGTCAGGTGCTGGCGTCGCAAGCCTGGCTTCGCGCGACCGGCGCGGATGTTCCGGATCACCAGCGGCTGGTTCGTGATGATCGAGAGGGCGAGCGAGGTCCGCAGGATCTGCCCGCCGCCCTCACCGCGACTGCCATCGATCTCGACGGTCATGTCTCGGAGAACGTCCCGATGCCCGCGACCTCGAGCTGCGTGCCGCGCAGCGTGGCTGTCTTGGGACCGTCGCTGCCCTCGGTGGTCGTGAAGGTGTAGCTGTCGCCCGAGCGTTTCCATGTCCCGCTGGCGGAGCTGCTGCCCATGTCACCCGACGCATCCGACGCCCCGTACGACCACAGGAACGTGCCGTCGTCGGCGATCGTCAACGAGTACCGCTCGAGGGCGTGCTGGTTGTTGTCTTCGAACAGATAGCTCGGCATCAGGCAAACACTCCGAACCCGGCGAGATCGAGCCGGTCATCTTGGATGACGGCGCTGGTTGGAACAGGTGCACCGTCGCTGGTTTCTGCAATCTCGAAGGCGATCGTGTCGCCGGTCCGGGTCCACGTCCCGTGCGCGTGGTGGCTGCCGCCGAACCCATCGGGGACCGACCGCGTGATCAACCAGGCGAAGCTGCCGTTATCGTCGAGCCCGAGCTCGTAGTGCTCGATCGCCTCGGGGGTCGCGGTGAAGCGTTTGTAGCGACGCATCAGCCCTTCACGCAGACGACCTGGCGGAGCTCGTGGACGACCTCGACGAGATCGGCCTGCGCCGCCATCACCTTGTCGATCGGCTTGTACGCCATCGGCGTCTCGTCGATCACGTCGGCATCCTTGCGGCACTCTATGCCTGCGGTCGCGGCCACGTGATCCTCGACGGAGAAGCGCCGCTTCGCTTCCCCGCGCGACATCGCCCGCCCGGCACCGTGGCTGCACGAGCAGAACGCTTGCGGCTCGCCCTTCCCTCGCACGATGAAGGAACGCGCGCCCATCGAGCCCGGGATGATGCCGAGCTCGCCGAGCCGTGCGCGCACGGCACCCTTGCGAGTCACGAACACGTCGCGCCCGAAGTGATGTTCCTTGGCGACGTAGTTGTGATGGCAGTTGACCGCGGTGTCGCCGAGCTCGAACGGTGGCAAGCCGCAGGCCTCGCCGCGCGCGGCCTTGACGACGGCGTCCATCATCAGCTCGCGGTTGGTCAGCGCGAACTTCTGCGCCCACTCGACCGCCTGAACGTAGTCGTCGAAGTGCTCGCTGCCCTCGGAGAGATACGCGAGGTCCTTGTCGGGGAGGTGCTTGATCGACCGGCGCATGTCGCGCTTCGCGAGCTCGATGAAGTACGTGCCGATCCGGTTGCCGACGCCGCGCGAGCCGGAGTGCAGCATGAACCACACGCGATCGCGCTCGTCGAGGCAGACCTCGATGAAGTGGTTGCCGGTGCCGAGCGTGCCGAGGTGGTTGACGTCGTTGCCCTGGCCGATCTTGGGATGCTTGTCGGAGATCCGCTTGTACTCGCGGGTCAGCTCGCGCCACGCGACGCTCGGCGATTCGGGCACGCTCTTCCACGCACCGCGATCGTTGCGCCCGCCGTTGTCGGTGCGGCCGTGCGGCACCGCCTTCTCGATCGCGAACCTGAGCTGCTTGAGAGAATCGGGGAGCTGCGAAGCGGAGAGTGTGGTCTCGACGGCCATCATCCCGCAGCCGATGTCGACACCGACCGCCGCGGGGATGATCGCCCCCTCGGTGGGCACCACGCTGCCGACGGTGGCGCCGATGCCGAAGTGGACATCGGGCATCACCGCGACGTGGTGGAACACGATCGGCAGACGCGCGACGTTCTCGAGCTGTCGTCGCGCGGACTGCTCGAGCTCGACGCCGCGCGTCCATGCCTTGATCGGCACGCCGTCGGTTTCGATCACGTCGTATTCGGACATCGGGGTGGGCAGCTTGGCAGGCGATCCGCGATCAGACAACTCAGCGTTTGCGAGCGCGGGGCTTCTTGGGAGGCTCGCGCAGCACGCCGTGCAACACGAGGTCGAGGAGCGTCCGGTCGAGCACGGTGGGCGTGCGCCAGTGGAACGGTGCGTGGCGGCCCTGCACGATCAGCAGCGAGACCAGCCCGTGCACGGTGCCCCAGATGACCTGCGCCACGGCATCCGCGTCGACGAGCCCCTCGCGAAACCGGTGTGTCCGGATGCACTCGTCCACCGTCGAGCGCAGCACGCGATAGCCCTCGATGCCCGCCGGCGAGGTCGCGTCTACCTTCGAGTGATGCGGCTGTGCCGGCGTCAGGAACAGCAGCTGGTAGTGCCGCGGCAGCTTCAGCGCGAAGTCGATGTACGCGTGGTGGAGCTCGGTGAGGCGCTCGACGGGGTCCTCGACCTTCGCCACGGCCTCGAGGCCCGACGCGAACTTCGCGAAGTCCTCGGTGACCATCGCCTCGACGAGCGCGGCCTTGTCGGCGAACTGCACGTAGATCGCGGTGGTCGAGTATTCGATCCGCTGCGCCACCTCGCGCAGCGTCACCGCCTCGACGCCGCGCTCGACGAACAACTCGCGCGCCGCATCGAGGATGCGGGTCCGCTTCTCCAGCCGTTCACGTTCGATGCGCTCCTGCGTGCCCATGCGATTCGAGTGGTTGCAGTGTCGCCGGTTTCTCTACTTGCGTTGCCCTGCGAATCATAGTTCTATCACGTAACAGTGTTACGTAAAACATCGGCGTTACTTCAAGTCATGCTGTTCGCCACCACGGCCGTCGCTGCCCCCCTGCGCGGTCGCGTGATCGACGCGGAGACCCGGCAGCCGATCGAGGGCGCCACCGTGTTCGCCGGCGAGCGCGAAGCGACCACGGCGGCGGACGGCAGCTTCGAGGTCGATCTGGTCGCCACGATCACGGTGCTCGCCGACCGGCACGAACCCCAGGTGGTCAACGTCACCGGCGGGCCGCTCGTGATCGCGCTTGCCTCGGGGACTGGTGAAGTGATCGAGGTGGCGGGCGAACGAGTCGCCCCAACGCCGGGTGCGATCGCGCTCGATCGCGCGAAGCTCGCGGTGATTCCGGGCGCGCGTGGCGATCTGCTGTCGGGCGTCAAGAACCTGCCGGGCATCGCGAACAACGGCTCGCTGACGCCGCTGTCGTCGGGCCTGATCATCCGTGGCGCATCGCCGGAGAGCTCGCGCATCCTGGTCGACGGCTTCGAGATCCCGGTGCTCTATCACTTCCTCGGAGTCCAGTCGGTGATCCCGACCGAGATGCTCGGCGGGCTCGAGTACTTGCCCGGCGCGTTTGGCGTCGGCTATGGCCGTGCGAGCGGTGGCATCGTGGCGGTGACCTCGCGAGAGGAGCAGCCGAAGCAGGCCGGGGGCTTCGCCGAGCTGTCGTTCGTCAATGTCGCGGGTCTCGTGCAGGGGCCGATCGGCGACAAGGCGAGCTACGCCGTCGCCGCGCGGCGATCGGTGATCGACGCGATCCTCGCCGGCGTGCTGCCGTCCGATAGCGGGCTGTCGTTCACCGCGTATCCTCGCTACTACGACTATCAGGGCAAGGTCACGTATCGCCCGCGCGAGCACTGGAAGCTCGGTGCCTTCGTGTTCGGGTCCGACGATCGTGTCGAGCTCGCGACCGACGGCGACAACGCGATGGATCCCGCGGCGTCCGGTTCGTTCTCGAACGCCACCAGCTTCACCCGCGCGATCGCGTCGGCGAGCTATCGCAAACCGGGCTTCGAGATGACGTCGGGTGTCTCGGCCTATACGGATACCAATCACTTCACCGTCGGTTCGGATCGCTTCCTGCTGCTCGATCGCGATGGCGTGGCCGCGCGCGGCGAGGTCGGTTGGGATGCGCATCCGAAGCTGCGCTTGATCGCGGGTGCGGAGGCGGACCTGACACGCACGGGCTACGACATCAAGTTCACGCGGCCGCCTCGCGAGGGCGATCCGCGCGGCCCGAACTTCACGCGCGACGCGTTGATCGTCGAGACCGGCTCGAACACCTTCCGGGACCTCGCCGCCTGGGCGTCGGCGATCGCCACGCCCGTGCGCGCCCTCGAGCTGACGATGGGTGCGCGTGTCGATGGGTACCTGCGCAACGACGCGTACGTGGTGCAGCCCCGCGGGCAAGCGGTGTGGCACGTCTCGGAAGGCTCGACGCTGCGCCTCGCCGGCGGGCTCTATAGCCGTCCGCCCGAGTACCTCGACCAGGGGTTGCAACCCGACCTCGACCCCGAGCGCGTGACCCAGCTTGCCCTCGGTGGCGAGCGCAAATTGACCTCCGCGTTGACGGCGACAGCCACGGTGTTCGAGAACCGGATGTCGGATCTGGTCGTGCTCCCCGTCGATCGCGCCGACCCGGCCGCGGTCGGCGGTTACGAGAACATCGGCAGCGGCGTGTCGCGGGGCGTCGAGCTGTTGCTCAAGCTGCAGCGTGACGACCTGTTCGGTTGGATCGCGTACACCGGTGCGGTCGCGAAGCGTCGGGATGCACCAGGCATGGCCGAACGGCGGTTCGACTACGACCAGACCCACAACCTGATCGCGGTCGCGTCGTGGCAGATCTCGCCGAAATGGAAGCTCGGCGGTCGCTTCCAGCTCACCACCGGCCGGCCCGAGACGCCGGTGATGGGCGCCACGTATCAGGCCGATCTCGATCTCTACCTACCCACCTACGGCGCGCCGAGCTCGCAGCGCGTCGACCTCCAGCACCAGCTCGACGTCCGCGTCGATCGCACGTGGAAGTTCCAGCGCTGGAAGCTCGCCGCCTATCTCGACATCAGCAACGTCTACCTCAACGCGGCCGCGATCTCGTACCAGTACAACTTCGACTACACCGAGCGCACCGCGATCACGACGCTCCCCATCATCCCGTCCTTCGGTCTGCGAGGTGAACTGTGAAGTATCTGCTCCTGGTCCTGGTCGGCTGTGCCGACGTCGCCCAGCCTTACGAGCTCGACCATCCGCGCGTGATGGCCGTTCGCATCGATCCCCCCGCGATCGCGAGCGGCGATACCGCCCGCATCGAGTTGCTGGTCACCGACCTCGACGGGCCACGCGTGGCACCGCCGAGCGAGGTCGAGATCGCCGTTCCTTTCGGTGCCTCGGTGGGTCGTGATGACGAAGGATGGTTCGTCACCGCCGGGGCGGTCGACACGCTCGTCGCGCTCGACATCACGGTCCAGCTGGTCGGCCAACCGGCAACCGTGCAGAAGACGTTCGCGATCGGGGAGCGTGCGGAGAATCCTCCTCGACCGAAGATCATCGGCCAGCTCGTCGAGATCCCGGCAGGTCGCGACGCGGCCTTCACCCCGGAGGTGGTCGACGAAGCGCTGTCGTATCGGTGGTTCTCGTCGATCGGCGATCTCGAGGGCTTCACCCGGGCGGAGGTCACGCTCGAGCCGATCGCGGGTGCTGCCGGCGAGATCGCACTCGTCGTTCGCGACCAGGCAGGCGGCACGGCGTGGGAGATCGCCGCTGCCACGGTGACTCCATGACGCTCCGCGAACGCTACCGGCCTTGGGCCATCGTCACCGGAGCCTCGGACGGCATCGGCCGCGACTTCGCCCATCGGCTCGCGGACGCCGGCATCAATCTGGTCTTGGTTGCGCGGCGACAGAGTTCCTCGAGCTCTCGCTCGCCTGCTTGCCGCGTCGCGCTCGGGTTCGCATGATGGAGCGCGTGATGCGAGGGATGACGTCGTGATCCTGCCGAAGACCCTCAAGTTCGTGATCTCGATCGCGCTGCTCCTCGGCACCGTGCTGCCGATCCTCTGGATCCTCGACATCTCGTCGCGCACGCGCGCCGCGATCGCGTGGACGCTGATCGTCACGTTGGCGATCGAGCTGGCGGCGATCGTCCTGCAGGCCGCGCGCGGCACCCGCTCGCACTTCAACACCGCGACGCCGTTCGATGCTGCCGTGTGGAACACGATGATGGTGGCGATCGTGGTCGCGCTGATCGCCTTGGTCGTGTTCGCGGTGCTGGCAAGCATCCGCACGCTGGACTGCGATCCACTGATCGCGACCGCGATCCGGATCGGCGCGTGGCTCCTGCTGCTCACCGCGATCTCCGGGTTCGCGATGGGTGGACGCGGTCAGCACGCCGTGGGGGGCTTCGACGCAGCAGGTGCGCAGCTCCCCGTTGCCGGCTGGAGTCGCGAGCACGGAGATCTTCGCGTGCCCCACTTCTTCGCGATGCACGGCATCCAGGTCCTGCCACTCGCAGCATGGTTGCTCGGCGGGTTGTCGTCCGAACGCGTGCGCTGGGCGATCTTCGGAATCATCGCAGTGGTCTGGGTCGGGCTCGCCATCGCGACCTTGGCGAGTGCGTTCGCAGGACGTCCACTGCTCCGTTGACGCTCGGCTCGACCGTTCGCGGGACGGCCGCTCCTACGCGGGGAGGTTTGACGGTAGCCTTCCGGCGTGGCGCAGCTGGTCATCGAGGAGGGCGAGTCGATCCTGTTCAAGGTGCGGGTCGGGAACGTGCGCGATAGCCATGCTGGGTGCGAGCTGATCGCGACCGATCGACGTCTGGTGCTCACCTCCGTCGACACCAAGCCCACCGTATTCGCGTTCCTCGGCCTGCTCGGCGGTCTGCTCGACCGGGTGTTTGGTTCGCGAAAGCCGAAGGTCACTCACGAGATTCGTCGACACGTGTTCGGCACCGTAGAGGTGACAGGTAAGCGTGACGTGCGGATCGAGAGCACCGGTGAGGGCTACGCGAAGCAGTGGTTCGAGATCACGACCAAGCAGCCGCAGGAGCTCGCTGATCTGGTCCATCGCTGGGCCGCGGGGCAGGTCGATGCGGTCGACCTCCCGCCCGCGATCGTCAAGCAATGATCAAAACGGGCGTTTGACGACCACGTGGCACCAGCTCCCACTTCAAACACCGCGACACGGTTCGACATCGAGTGGAACACCATGACGATCGGTGGCACGGATCGCTCTCGTGGCTTTCGAAGTGCTCGAGAGTGTATGGAGGCTGGACTGCGATCCGCCGTCCGGACCGGGACTGCTGCTCCCGGCGATCGCTGCACGGGATCCAGGTTCTGTAGGGCTTGCGCTCAGGAGCTCCGGCGGATCGCCCACCGGCGTCGTGCGATCTGGCAATGGGAGATCGTCAGCCGAGTGACTTCCAGAACACGATCTTGTCATCCCCTCCGTCGTAGAAGTCGGGGATCGTGGCAACGCGCCGATAGCCGATTCGCTCGTAGAACCCACGCGTGCGTGCAAGCTCGGGAAGTCCGGAGGTCTCGACCAGCAAGATCCGAGCGAGGCCCGCGAGCGTGGTCTCGAGATGGGCCATCAAGGCTCTACCAATGCCACGACCGTGATGCTCTGGATCAACGGCGAGGAGCAGCGCGTTCCAGGTCCCGTTCGTCAGCCGTTCCGGCGCGGCATACGCGAGTCCGGTCACTCCCTCGGCCACCGCAACGATCCATCGTTCGTCGGCACCAGCGAATGCCGGCGCGACCATGTCCGCGAGCAGCTCGGCGGGAAACAATCCGGTCGCGGTGATGATGCGTCTCGCGGCGTCGAGATCTGCCGGAACCATGGCTCGAAGACTGGACTCCATCGGCGGGCAACGTAGCAGGCGACTTCAAACGAACAAGCCCGACAAATCGCAGACCCGAATCCAGTCGCTAGATCAGCCGGCCTCTTCGAGAGCCTTCACCAGAAGGTCACCAACGCCGAGCTCGGCAGCCCAGTGCAGGAGGTAGTCGCGGTCGAGGTCGCGCTGGATCGCGAGGACGCCGACCACGTCGTGCCACTGCCGGTCAGAGACCCTGCCACCGGCCTCGAACCATTCGAGCTTGTGCAACACGATGTCTTCCGGCGTTGTCAGATCGAACTCGCGCCCGCCTGGTGTGATGTCGAGCGTCCGCCGGATCGTCCGTTCGAACGCGACGTCCTCGAAGGGGCGAGATCGCCGCATGAACAGGTCGACCTTGAGCATCGTCGCGAGGTGGATCACGTTGCAGCATGACTCGCGCGTGATCGCATCGCGAACCATGTCTTCGTCGATGTAGTAGGTCTCGATCAAACGGTCGACGAGGGCACGGACGTGGTGCTGACGTAACTCGCAGGCGACATCGACATCGAGCGTCGACCGGGGAACACCGAGCGCCGAGCTCGCGACGGATCCGCCAACTCGATAGCGAACCCCGAGTGACTCGAGTGCCTCGACCACGGGTTCGAGCGCCGCGACGACATCGCTACGCGGCTCGGCCATCGCGTGCCATCAGGAAACGATGCAATCGTGCGGCGAGGTCGGCACCGTAGTTGCGTTGCACCCACTCGAGATCCAGCTCACGGCTGCTCGCACCGGGGCGCTTGGAACGAAGCTCGCGCCGCGATAGTTCGATCACGGTCGACGAGAGCGATCGGAGAAGCATCGCGCGCTTGCCGACCCCGGCCCCCCTCAACAGTGCGCGTTGGACAGCAGCGATCTTCGGATCTGTATCGTCCACCGATCGAGCCTACCGCCTAGAACGGGCGTTTGACCACCGCGACCTGCGCGACCTTGATGCCGTCGTGCTTGCGAACGACGCGCGCGACCAGGTCCTCGATCATCCGCATCTCGGCGTCGGACATGTCGTGGTCGGCCTCGACCAGCTTCATCGCTTCGTAGATGAACATGTCACCGATCGCGGGCGGCAGCTGCTCGAGCTCGGCGGGTGGAGCACCACTCGCGAGCCAGTGATCGAGCTCGGCGGGCTCGATCGGAGCGCCACCGATCCGGCTCATCAGCTGCGCCACGCTGACGCGCTCCTCGTCGGTGACCACGCCATCGGCCCAGGCCACCTTGCAGGCGAGGGCGATGAACGTGCGCTTCTGTTGATCGTTCAGCACGGCCGAATCATAGCCTGGGGCGTGACCGGACACGGGCGCATCGCGGAGAACCACAGTAGAATGCCCGGCGGTGGCAGTAACGTTCGGTCCTTATCGCGTCTTCGAACCGCTGGGAGTCGGCGGCATGGCGACGGTGCACCGCGCCGAGATCACGGTCGATGGCGCGATCTACGAGATCGCCCTCAAGTGTCTGGATCCCGAGCTCGCGCGTGATCGAACGTACGTGCGCCGGTTCATCGCCGAGGCGCGGCTCGGGCAGCTGCTGAGGCACCCGAACATCGCGCGTACCCACGAGGTGGGCTGCATCGACGGCACGCACTTCATCGCGTTCGAGTGGATCCCCGGCATCACGATCCTCCAGGTGTTCGAGCTCGCGCGCGAGACCCGGCCACCGCCGATCTACGTCACGCTGCGCGTGATCACGCAGGTCGCGCGCGCGCTGCAGTACTCCCACGACCTGCGCGACGAGAACGGTCAGCGCGTCGGGCTGATCCATCGCGACATCGCACCGTCGAACATCATCGTCGGCGACAACGGCGTCACCAAGCTGATCGATTTCGGCGTGGCGAAGTCGTCGATGGCGATGGTCAACACGGTCGCCGGCGAGGTGATCGGCAAGCTCGGCTACGTCGCGCCCGAGTACCTCAAGACCGGCAAGTGCGACGCGCGCGCGGATACGTACTCGCTCGGCGTCATCGCGTGGGAGGTGCTCACCGGGCAGCGCCTGTTCGAGGCCGAGACGCTCGACGCCGCCGAGGCCCAGCGGTTCGGGAAGTTGACGCCACCGTCGGCGCTCAACTCCCAGGTCACGCCGGACCTCGACCGCATCATCGGCGGCGCGCTGCTCCCCGATCCCGCGAAGCGCTGGCAGGCTGCCGGCGACTTCGCCGACGCGCTCGAGAAGTTCACCGAGAAGGTCGGGCTCAACGCGGTCGACGAGGATGTCGCCGCGTGGGTCAACGCCGAGTTCGGCGCGGGGCGGCAGAAGATCCGGGCACGCACCGCGGATATCGAGAATGACGTCGACCTCGATATCGAGCAGACGTTCGCGCGCGTCCGCGCTCGCACCGAACCGATCGGCTAAGAAGCCCAGCCTCGTCCGCCGAGGTTGAACGTGAACGAGCGCCCACCCGTGGTGCTGGGTTGCTTGCTGGCCGGACTCGCCATGCCGCCGCCGAAGCCCTTGCCGGCCACCGGTGCGAGGACGTCCGCGAGCTCGGACTCGTCGAACCACAAGCCGTGCGCCGCACAGCGATCCAGCTCGGGGCCGGGCTTCATCGGCTTTTCACCCTCGAGCTCGATCGTCAGCTTCGCCGTGGTCATCGCGGCGGTGCAGCGCGGGCACGCGCGCTTGCCGGGAGCCTCGTCTCGGAGCGTGAACACCGGAGCCAGTCCGGTCAGCTCGACGATCGCGTTGCGCAGATCGTCCTCGGTGAGCAGCAGGCCCTCGCAGCTGTCACACACCAGGCGTTCGCCGAACACGCGCAGCTCGTGATTACAGCGCGGGCAGAGGTGGTGCTGGTCCCGGTAGGCGTCCATCGCACGAGCTTAGCTCACCGATAGCCTTTTGCTTGCAGCTCGAACAGCGTCGCGTACCGGCCCTTCTGCGCGAGCAGCTCCTCGTGCGAGCCGCGCTCGATGATCGCGCCCTTGTCGAGCACGATGATCTCGTCGGCCATGCGCACGGTGGAGAACCGGTGGGAGATCACGATCGCGATCTTGTCGTCGGTGAGCTCGCGGAACCGGTCGAAGATCTTGACCTCGGCCTCGGCATCCATGGACGCGGTGGGCTCGTCGAGCACCAGCACGTCGGCGTCTTTGCGGAAGAACGATCGCGACAGCGCGACCTTCTGCCACTGACCGAGGGATAGCTCGCGCCCGTTCTTGAACCAGCGACCGAGCTGGGTGTCGTACTGGTCTGGGAGGTTATCGATGATCGGTGCCGCGAGGCCGCGATCGGCGGCTTCGACCCAGCGCGCGCGATCGTCGTACGCGAGCTCGTCGCCCGCACCGATGTTCTCGCCGACCTTGAGCTGGTAGCGAACGAAGTCCTGGAAGATGACGCCGATCCGGCGATGCAGCGCCGCCTGCGACCACTCGCGGAGATCGCGGCCGTCGAGGGTGATCCTGCCTTCGGTGGGCTCGTAGAGGCGCGTCAGCAGCTTGATCAGCGTGGTCTTGCCGCTGCCGTTCTCGCCGACGATCGCGAGCTTGCTCCCCGGCGGGATGTGCAGATCGACGCGGTCGAGGGCCGGCTCGCGTCCGCCGGGATAGGTGAACGACACGCCCTCGAAGACCACGCCATTGCCGGGCTTCGGACCGCTCAGCTCGGCGCCGCTCGGGCTGCGCGTCGGGGTGTCGAGGAACTCGTAGAGGTTCGACAGATATAGATTATCCTCGTACATGCCGCTGATGTCGCCGAGCGCGCTCGCCATCGTCGACTGCGCTTGCTTGAAGACCATCACGTACATGGTCATCGCGCCGAGCGTGATCGCGCCCTCGATGGCGGCGATCGCGATCCACAGATACATGCCGTAGAACGCGCCGGTGGCGAGCGTACCGAGGCCGATCGCCCACATCGCACGGCGGATCGCGAGCGCGCGATCGGTGGCGTACATCTTCTCGAAGATCGCCTTGTAGCGGTCGAGGAAGCGCTTGCCGAGCCCGAACAGCTTGACCTCCTTCGCGTAGGTCTCGACGGAGATCACCTGCTCGACGTAGATCTGCTCGCGATACTCGGGCGTCCGCCAGCGCGACAACCGGAACGCGTCGCCGGAGAACTTGAGCTCGGCGATGAACGGCGGGATCGCGGCGACGACGAGGATCGCGAGCGCGACGGGCGAGAACGCGGCGAGGAGTCCGCCGAGCGTGATCAGCGTGATGATCGCCTGCGCGAGCTCGAAGGTCTGAGAGACGAGCGACAGGGGCCGCGTCGAAGCCTCGCGGCGCGCGCGCGTCAGCGAATCGTAGAGCTCGCTGTCCTCGAACTGGACGAGCTCGAGCGTCAGCGCCTTCTCGAGGATGATCGTGTTGATCTTGTTGCCGAGTTGCTGCCGGATCAGGCTGCGCATCATCCCGAGCAGCCGGCTCGAGATCGCGAGCCCGAGCACGAGGCCGAGCTCGATCGCGACCCACATGATCGCCTCGTCGCGCGCGGCCTGCGTGGGCAACCCCGCGGCGTGCAGATCCGACGCGTGGACGATCGCGTCGATCAGCTGCTTGCCGACCCACGCGATCGCGCCGGGGAACAACCCGCCGGCGAGGCTCATCAGTGCGAGGCCGATCGTCAGCGTGCGATTGGTCGACCACACGAGGCCGATCGCGCGCTTGCTGTAGCGAAACACGCCGAGGTAGTTGCGCCAGTTGGTCGGCTCGACCGGCGGCTTCGAGGGCTTGTTGTGTGGATTGTCCGGACTCGCCTTGCCGTTGGCGCCGCCGCCCCCACCACCGCCACCACCACCGCCGCCACCGCCGCCACCACCACCTCCACCGCCGTAGGCGATGGGTACTGCAGGGGAAGCGACAGCCATGACCACGACTCTAATGTGCGCGCGCGGCCGCGCATACCCATCGACCCGCTAGCTTTTAGGGCGGGCCCGGGTGACGCTCGATCCGCGATGTCGTCGACTCGATACAAGATCCTCGAACGACTGGGTGGCGGTGGTCAGGCAGAGGTGTTTCGCGGGATCGCCGAGTCGATCCAGGGCTTTCGCAAGGCCGTCGCGATCAAGCGCGTGCTCCCCCATCTCACCAGCAACCCGCAATTCGTGCGGATGTTCCTCGACGAGGCGCGGCTCTCGCTGTTCCTCCAGCACGCGAACATCGTCCAGGTGTTCGATATCTCCAAGGCCGAGGACGGCACGTACTTCCTCGTCATGGAGTACGTCGACGGCTGCGATCTGAAGGCGCTCGTCGAGCACGAGGCCCGCAACAATCGTAGCGCGAACATCCCGCTCTGCCTCTACATCGTGGTCGAGGCCTGCAAGGGCCTGCACTACGCGCATCAGCTCGAGCACCCCGAGAGTCGCGAGTTGCTCCACATCGTGCATCGCGATGTCTCGCCGCCGAACATCATGCTGTCGAAGAATGGCGAGGTGAAGGTGGTGGACTTCGGGCTCGCGAAGGCGAACTCGCAGGTCGAGGACACCGATCAGGGTGTCGTCAAGGGCAAGTTCAGCTACCTCGCGCCCGAGACTGCGAACGGCGAGGAGATCGACGAGCGCGCCGACGTGTTCGCGCTCGGCATCATCCTGTGGGAGATGCTCACCGAACGCCGGCTGTTCCTCTCCGACACGCCGCTCGACACGGTCAAGCTCGTGCGCGCCGCGCGGATCCCGTCGATCATCGCGATCAACCCGAACGTCGATCCGGATCTCGATGCGATCGTTCGCAAGGCCTTGGCGCGCGATCGCCACGACCGCTATCCGAGCGCAGCCGACCTCGGCGATGCGCTGGTCGGGTACCTGTTCGACAAGGAGATGAAGGCGACGGCGAAGGATGTCTCGCTCGCGGTCGCCGAGATCAAGGCGGACAAGGCGGTGCGTGCGTCGCCGAAGGCCTCTCTGATCAACGCGTTGATCAAGGACGAGATCAATCAACTGACGTCGATCGTCGCCGAGGAGATGCGGGCGAAGCCGCTGGAGGCGTCGGACGGCGAGATCGTCGATACCGGTGGCTGGGCCGCCGATCTCTCCGACGAGTAGCCGCTACTTCTTGAGCGGGTCCTGTCCCGACCAGGCCCGTGGTCGCCTTGCGGGCGACACCACCAGCGCCAGCCAGACGTCGTGGTGAGGTGAGAAGACAGGACGATGGGGCCTGGAGCAGCCGGCGCGCCACCGAGCAGGCACCACGCTTCACGGGGTTCTCACCGTCCCACGGTGGACGTCACCCGCGGTGTGCACCCATGGAATCGAGTCTCCAGACTGCGCTATACGCGGCGCATGCGAGTCCTGGTGTTGTTG
>JANNBP010000057.1:0-24723 GCA_031385555.1 Deltaproteobacteria bacterium
GATCGCCTCGCCGCTGATCGCGTCGCGCAGCGTCAGCGCGCCGCGATCAGCGACCAGCACCCGCGAGCCGTCGGGAGACACCGTCGCGAATCCCATGTTCTCGCGTGGGGCGAGTAACCGTTCGAGCGAGCTCAGATCGAACGTCGACAGCTTGTCGCCCTCCTCGAGGGCCATCACGCGACCGTTGCGCGACACCGCGAGGTGGGGATCCGATGAGACGTCCACGATCGACACGGCGGACCCGATCGAAGCGCCTCCGCGGGCGACGCCGCTATCCGACGAGAAGAAGTAGATCGCGTCGACGATCGGTCCAGCGGAGAACGACAGCGTGACCGGGGACGAGCTGTAGAACGTGCCCCGCATGGTGGAGTCCGCCCCATCGACGATGAGGGTGACGGTGCTAGCCGGATGCGATCCGGCGATCAACGTCCAGATGCTGTCGTTCGACCACCGATCACTGGCGGTGATCACCGAGAGGTCGAGGACCTCCGACGAGAACCGCAATCGCACGGTGTCGTTGCGCGTCCCGAACGCGTGTTGGAACAGGATCGGTCGCAGCTCCTGCGGGAAGCGCGTCTCGGTCGCCGGATACCTCACGACCGGCACGCGCGTCGGATCGATGCTCTCGTTCGCCCCATCGAACACCGCCGGATCGGCCGGCAGCCCGAACACGTCGTCGATCACCGTCGCCGTCATCGCGATCGTCAGGGCGGCGTCGCCCCGGATCTCGCCACTGGTCGCGGCGATGCCGACGTGACCGACGGCCTCGCCGGTCGCGGTGTAGTCACCCGCCGTGTCGAACCGTCCGGGATACGGCGTACTCCCTGCCCAGTGAACGCGCTCGGTGACATCCTCGAGATGGCCGTCCGCGAACCGCCCGGTGGCGGCGAACGCGACGTGCTGCGCCGCGGGATTCACGCGATCGAACGCGATGCGTTGCTCGCCGGGTGAGATCTCCAGCGCGACGAGTCCCGGGATGTCATCACTGGCGAGCTGGACGTGCTCGGTGCACGCCGCGACGAGCACGAGGAGCGCGCCGCGCATCACTCGGCCAGCTTCCGCGCCTTCGCGGCGTACGTGCCACCCGGAAAGCGACGGAGATAGTCGCGTGCCGCGGTTTGCATCGCGGTGCGCTGGTTGGTCGCACGATGGATGTCGATGCGAGTCCACAGCACGTCCTCGACGTTGACGCCGGTCGGGAAGCGCTGCAAGTACTCGTCGGTCACACGCAGTGCGATGGCCGGGGCACGCGAGCGCTCGACATCCGCAAGACTGTACAGCGCGAGTGCAGCGTAGCGGGGGTCGCGCATGTTCGCGGCGCGACGGTACAGCCGCGCTGCGGCCGCGGCGTCGCGACGTTCGAGCGCGGTCGCGTCGTCGTAGATCTCCTTGGCCGTGGGTTGCTTGATCGCCGGCTTCGGGTCCGGTGCGAGCTCGATGGCCGTCGCGTCGATCGCCGCATCGGGCGGCGCCACGGGTGGGCTCATCGCTGCCGTCGCCACGATCGCGTTCGTCCACGTTTCTCCCGCGGCGAGCAGCTTGTCGACACCCATCGCCGTGACCCGGACCTTGCCTCGTACGACCTCGACGCGCACGCCCTCCACCCCGCGCTCGACGGTGAATCGCGTGCCGACGACGGTGACGGTGACCTCGCCGGCGACGACGCGAAACGGGGCGCGACCGGGTTTCGGCTCGACATCGCAGTCCACCTTGCCCCGCATCAACGCGAGCGTGACGCCGCTGTCGTCGACACGCTCCTCGACGACGGTCTCCGCCACCGCCGAGACCACGGCATCCGCCGACGCCCAGCTCGATCCCTCGCCGGCGGGGACGACGTGCTGCGAGAACATCGGCGACGGGGCCGTCGGGCCGCTCCCTCGCAAGGCGATCACGACCAGCATGATCGCCGCGGCGAACGCGAGACCTGCGATCGGGACCCAGCGCCGGCGTGAACGGAGCGCGTAGTCGACGTGCTCCTGCCCTCGCGCCATCGCGAGCTGGTGGAACACACCGAGCTCGATCCGATCGCGGCGCGCGTCGTCACGCGGCGCGGCGAGTACGTCGCGGATCGCATCGAGCCTGGCGAACGTGGCGCGCTCCACGCGCTCGCGGCGCATGTCGTCGGCCGGGACGGCAACGAGGATCTTCATTCGCCCCCCGCGAACTGGCGAAGGATCGGATCGTTCGCCGCCCGCTTCTCGACCTCGCGACGCGCGCGCCAGATCCGGAGCTTCGCGCTCACCTGCGTGCTGTCGGTGAGCTCGGCGACCTCCGCGATGCTGCGTCCGTCGATCGCGTACAGTGCGAAGGCGAGCCGCGCTTCGGGTTTGAGACGCGCGAGGACCGCGTACAGCCGTCGCAGCCCCTCGCGTGCGTGCGCGCGATCGTCGGGCCCCGCGACCGGCGCCTCGATCTCGAACAGCTCGGACGGCACCGGCACGCGGTGGCGCTGGCGGATGTGCGCGAACACCACGCGCACGGCGATCCGATCGATCCAGGTCGACAGCTTCGCCTCGCCGCGAAACCTCGGCAGCGCGCGAAACACGGCGATGAACGTCTCCTGCACGAGATCGTCGGCGTCGCGCGATCCGCCGATCAACCGAAATACGGTGGCGTTGACGCGCGGGTACTCCTGGCGGAACAACGCCCTCTCGGACTCGCGATCCCCGCGCACGCACCCGGCGATGAGGGCTTCCTCATCGATCGCACGTGCTGCCTCGAGACTCATGGCCGTCAGTGTGGAGGTTGGTGGTTGTGGGTTACAGGATTCGCGCGACCAACACGAGGCCGACCCCGACCTGAACCGGTGGGACCGACAACACCTGCGTCTCTCCCGCGGCGTAGGCCTGTCGACGGAGTAGCCAATCCACCGACACCGACGCACCGACGCGGACCGCGGGGCCGAGCGCGATGAGGCCTGCGATCCCAAAACGTGCTGCCGGATCGAAACGAACCTCCACGCGAGGTGAGCCGTCGAGCATGCCTTCGAGCGCCACTCGGTGCAGGGCCAACCCGGCCGTCGCGATCGCCTCGGTCCTGCGAGCCACGCGTAGCGGAAGCCGGAGTGTGGCGGCGAGCGAGTGATCCGAGATCTGACCAACGAATGCACCGTCGAGCTCGGCTGCTGGTGCGAGACGGAGTGCCACGGCCAGCCCGAGCCGATCGGGGTGCCAGATCACGCCGAGGGTTGCGAGCGGTCCCGCCGTCGCGCCAGGACCACGCACACGCACGCCGCCATCGAGCTCGACCGCGAGCACGCCGGGTCGCGGTGGTGGTGGTGGCGGTGGTGTCACGACGACCGCGACCGGTGGTGGTGGCCGAACCATAGGCACCTCGGCGATCCGCAGCGCGCGCAACATCGTGCGGGTCACCCGTCCCGCTTCCGCTGCCTGCGCCGCATCGAGCGGGCTAGCGTACGGCAGCGACCGCACGAGCATGCGATCGACGGTGCGATCGTAGACGATCAACGTGGAGCCCCCGGCGAACACCAGCCAGGCCGCGGCATCGGCGTGTTCGCGGGTCGTCGCGTCGCGCGAGGCGACGGCGATCGTCTCGAGGGAGGGAGTGGCGAGATCAGCGCTCCGCACCGACACCTGGTCGGGAGACACGGCCGCATCGACGGCGCTGGCGAACGCCGGATCCGTCGAGATCACGAGCAGCGTGTCGGCGTTGGCCGTACCTGCCGTCAACGCGAGCGCGATGGCGATGCGCAGCATGCTCGACGTTATACCGGCCAAAGCGATCGTCGTAACCTTTCGTGACCGGGTCCTCACTACAGCCGCACATGAAGACGCTCGCTCTTCTCGTCGCGGCCTCGACCCTGCTACTTGCCTCCGAGGCACGAGCGGCGGACCGCACGTTCGAGGCCGGATCGCTGATCGTTCCGATGGACCTGTCGTATCAGGACACCGGCGTGTTCCAGGCGTATGGCCTGCTCTACGTGCTGCTTCGCAACGGCATCCACGTCCACTGGGTGATCTCGCCGACCAAGACGTATCACGCGGCGGCCTGCAACACGCCAGGTGACCTCTGCCCGTGGGACTGCGAGGTCGACGGCTCCGGCGTCAAGTGCGCGTACCCGACGATGAGCCCGGACCTCGCCGCCACGACGAAGGTGGTGTGGGACGACAAGGAGCTCGCGGACCGCAACGATCCCGTCGGAACCCACAGCTACCGCGGTGGACCGTTCGTGATCGACTCCGCGGATCGCGATGCCGCGCTCGCGATCATCGACGTCTGGAACGATCCGATGACGTGGCCCGCGAACCCGTACGCGATGCGGACGGTGTTTCATGTCGTCACCGTCCACGAGACCACGGCCGCGTTCACCGGCAACGTCGCGAAGGAGATGATCGCCGCGCCCACGATCGCGGTGTTCGCCGATGGCAACGAGCCGATCGCGACCAACTACCTGCGCGCCGCCGGCATCCCGCAGAGCAACGGTGCCGAGTTCCCGACCGCGAAGTGCGGAACGACCAACTGCGGCCCCGGCAGTGCGAACCCCGACATGCTGACCGAGGAAGTGATCATGGGCGACCTCGGCACCTGCGACGCGCCGAACCTCGACCACCGCAACGGCGCCCTGTTCCGGAATGGCAGCGCGGCGTACTGCCAGATCATGTCGATGCACTGGGACGTCACCGATCGCGAGCGCGTCGAGTGCGGTGGCGGCGATTGCCCCGCCACGCAAGCGCAGTGCGCGCCCGGCACGCCGTTCACCTACAACGGTCACGAAGTCGTCGCCGAGGTGCGCGAGTTCCTCAAGGACAACACGCACTTCTTCGCCGAGTGCCAGGCGGTCAACGCGTACGAGAACACGACGCCGAACCCGGCGTGGCCGTTCCTCGACGATGCGGGGCGCGATGGTCACTTCCTCACCACCACCGGCACCCAGGTCGCGTGCAGCGGTGGCAACCCGTGCGCCGATCCGGACTATCAGTGCAACGCCGCCGGCTTCTGCGAAGCCAAGGACGTCCGCGAGCGTGGGACCGGGTACGAGATCGCCCCGCAGCCGGCCTCGAGCACGGTGCGGGTGCTGCGGCCGGACGTTCCCTACAACCAGTTCGACGGCATGTTCGGCACCACGGGCGGTAGCGAGCCGGCCTACAACCTCAGCGACTTCCTCGGCACGACGTACAAGAACAACCGCCAGGTCACGTTGCTCACCGGCCCGAACGGGCCTGGGGACACCGACCTGTGGATGAGCGGGTTCCTCGACGGCGCCTGCGACATTGGTCCGATCCTGAAGCCTGGCCAGCGCGCCGCGTGCAACGGCAAGATCAGCTACCTCGGCGGGCACCAATACAAGACCACCGTGCCGCTGGTCAGCGGCTCGCAGAGTCAAGGTGCGCGGCTGTTCCTCAACGCGCTGTTCGAAGCCGAATGCGTGACCGGCGCGATCGTGGGTCCGGATCAGGATGGCGACGGCGTGCCCGACGATCAGGACGTGGCGCCCGACGATCCGAACGTGTGCGGTGACGCCGACGCCGACGGCTGTGATGACTGCTCGTCCGGACACCTCGACCTGGCGAACGACTGCACCGGTGGACCGGGTGGCGGCGACGAGCCGCCGGCGGCGGGTGGCTGCTGCGATGCAAGCAACCCCGGTGATCTGAGCTGGCTCGGACTCGGCCTGTTGGTCACCGGCATGCTCGTTCGCCGGAAGCGAAGCGTTCCTGGCTCGTCGGCGCGCTGACCGCCTGCACCACCAAGCTCCGAGATCCGCGCGCGAACACCCCCACCCACGATCACAAACAACGCTGATTGGTGTGCAGCACCTCGCCGAGGTTCGGCGGCACCGGCAGGTTCGACTTCTTCATCGAGCCCGAGAACTCTTCGACGTTCGGCTGCTTGAGCCGCGTGTTGTTCTTGCGCTCGCGACCCATCGTCGACGCGCGCCGGCCATCGTAGTCGTGCGCCGGGAACACCGCCATGTCGTCGGGGAGCGCGAGCAGCCGCTGTAGCGAGTGGAACATCGACGCCGAGTCTCCCGTCGGCAGATCGGTACGCCCGCAGCCGCCGATCAGGAGCGTGTCGCCGGTCAGCACGCGATCCGGCAACACCAGGCACACCGAGTCGTTGGTGTGACCGGGCGTGGCGATCACCTCGATCTTCAAGCGACCGAGCTCGATCACGTCGCCGTCGGAGAGGCCGCGATCGACGCACGCGACGGTGGTGCCGGCGTGCATCAGGATCTTCGCGCCGGTCAGATCCTTGAGTCGCGGCGAGCCCGACAGATGATCCGCATGCGTGTGCGTCTCGATCGTGTAGACGAGCCGGTAGCGCTTGGCCTGGAGGATGTCCAGGTAGTCGTCGACCTTCTCGCGCAGCGGGTCGATGATCGCCGCCAGCTTGGTCTCGGGATCCGCGACCAGGTAGCTGCGGCAGCCACCCTCGGGTTGCAGGATCTCGAACTCGTAGCCGCGCGGCGCGCCGATCTCCTCGCCCATCGAGTACGCCTCCTCGTGCGTCGCCTCCATCCAGCGATCCGCGCAGCGACCGGCGAACTCCGCCGACATCTCCTCGCCCTTCGTGCGGTAACGCCCGACCCACTTGCGAGCGCGCACCTTGCCGACGTACTCGATCAACCGATCGACGTCGGTCTCGTCGTTGTAGAGCCCGACCGAGGCGCGCACGGCACCACTCGGTGACGCCCCGTCGGTCGTCATCTTGTACGCCGGGCTGCTCAGCAGGCGATCCATGTACATGTGCGCGCAGAACCGGCCCGAGCGCACGGCGAGCCCGCCCTCCTCGGAGAGCACGGCGGCGGCGAGCAGCTCCGAGACGCCCTCGACGTTGAACGACACCACGCCCAGCCGGTCCTGCGCTTTTGGCGGGCCGTACACGGTGATCCCCCCGACGGTGTCGAGCCCGTCGAGGATTCGCTGCGTCAGCTTGATCTCGTGCTTGCGGATCTCCGGCAACCCGATCGCCTGCAGGAACAACAGCGAGCGCGCCATCGCCACCACACCGGCGACGTTCGGCGTGCCGCCGTGATGTCGATCCGGCGCGGCCATGTACTCGACCTCGCGGGCGTTGACAGACATCGCCGTGCCGCCGCCCGGGAGGTACGGCGGTGCTGCATCGAACACGCTGCGCGGGCCGTAGAGGAAGCCGGCACCGAACGGCGCGTAGGCCTTGTGGCCCGCGGCCGCGACGAAATCGAGATGCTCGAGATCGTCGGGTGCCTTGACGTCGAGCTTGTTGCGCGCCAGGGCCTGCGCGGCATCGACCATGATCAGCGCACCGGCCTCGTGCGCCATCCGCGCGATCGCGTGCACGTCGGGCATCGCGCCCGTGATGTTCGAGCCCGCGGTGACGCACACGAGCTTGACCTCGTGCTTGGAGAGCAGCTCCTGCATGTGGCCGAGATCGAGCGTGCCCTCGTCGGTGACGCGACAGCGGAGCGGCATGCCGCGCCGGCGGTGCGGGAGCTCGTTGGAGTGGTGCTCCATCTCCGTGGTGATCACGCGGCCCGGGCGCTCCGCCATCACGTGGCTG
The DNA here is from genome assembly GCA_031385555.1 of Deltaproteobacteria bacterium. Classification (GTDB taxonomy): domain Bacteria; phylum Myxococcota_A; class Polyangia; order Haliangiales; family Haliangiaceae; genus JABFXX01. Next base: position 7,501 of record JANNBP010000057.1, read on the forward strand.
CACAGATCGATCGCGTGCGTGGTGTTACTGGTGAACACCACGCAGCCCTTGCGCAGCTCGGCACCGATGAAGTCGGCGACGATGTAGTACGCCTCCTCGAACCGCTCGGTCGCCTTGCGCGACAGGAGGTGCGTGCCGCGATGGACGTTCGCGTACTCGCGCTCCATGAACTCGACGAACGCCGCGAGCACGGTGTGCGGTGCATGCGTGGAGGCCGCGTGATCGAGATAGACGAGCGGCCGCTCTCCCGACCCGAGCACCGGCACGTGGCGCCCGACGATCGCGAACTCGCGGCGCACCTCGTTCCAGTCGAGCTTCGCGTTGGGGAGCCGACACGCCGCCAGGCTGCCCGAGACCTCGAGGCCCATGTGGCGCCAGCGTTCGAGGCCACCGGCGAGGCTCTTCACGTTGGTGTAGCCGAGCTGTTGTAACGCGTCGCACACCAGGGCGCTCCGCTCGCCGCTCGCCGAGTAGACGACCACCCGGGAATCCTTCGCGGTGACGTGCTCGCCGATATGGCGCTCGACGATGCCGCGCGGCACCGCGACCGCGCCGGGCAACATGCAGGCGCGGGTCTCGTCGCTCTCGCGAACATCGAGCACGATCGAGCCTCCGAGCTGGAGCTCCTCGCAACTGACCTCGGTGATCCGAGAGCGCGCTTCGCGAACCAGATCCTTGAACGTGCGCTGCATGCGTTTCGGTATACCTGATAGGTTGCACGCGTGATCGCGGACTCTGTCTTGGATCTCGTCGGGGGAACTCCGATGGTGAAGTTGCGACGCATGGCATCCGGTATGGCGGATGTTCTGCTCAAGCTCGAGAGTCACAACCCGGCCGGCTCGGTGAAGGATCGCGCGTGCCTCGCGATGATCGAAGCCGCCGAGCGCGAGGGCAAGCTCAAGCCGGGCGACACCATCGTCGAGGCCACCAGCGGCAACACCGGCATTGGCCTCGCGCTCGTCGCCGCGGTCAAAGGCTACCGCCTGATCGTGTGCATGCCGGACGACGCCTCGATCGAGCGCCGCACCCTCCTCGCCCACTACGGGGCCGACGTCGTGCTGACGCCCGCCCGCAAGTTGATGACCGGCGCGGTGCAGCGCGCCCGCGAGATCGCCGCGAAGAATCCGAACTGCTTCATGCCGCTGCAGTTCGAGAACCAGGCCAACCCGGCCTGCCACCGCGCCGGCACCGCCGAGGAGATCCTCCGCGACACCGGCGGCAAGCTCGACGCATTCGTCGCCGGGGTTGGCACCGGCGGCACCATCACCGGCGTCGGCTCGCGCCTCAGGCAAGATCTCCCGTCGATCCAGATCATCGCCGTCGAGCCCACCGCCTCCGCGGTGCTCTCCGGTGGCACACCCGGCACCCACGCGATCCAGGGCATCGGCGCCGGCTTCGTGCCGCGCATCCTCGATCGCAAGCTGCTCGACGCCATCAAGCAGTGCGACGACAAGACCGCGATCGCCTACGCCCGCCGCCTCGCGCGCGAGGAGGGCATCAGCGCCGGTCCGTGCGGTGGTGCCGTCACGTGGGCCGCGATCGAAGTCGCGAAGACCCTCGGCCCCGGCAAGCGCGTGGTCACGATCATCCCCGACAACTGGGATCGCTACCAGAGCGTCGATGCCCCGGATCGGCTGGACTTCATCATTTGACGAGCAGCGCGAGTCACGAGAGGGCTTGAGACAGTGAGCACCAAGGTCCCGGGGCTGCTCCTCACCACCGCGATCGCGATCGCGGCCTACGAGCTGCACGGCCTGACGGACCTCCCGGTCGATTCGATGCTGATCGCGATCGTGATCGGCATGGTTCTCCGGAACACGATCGGCCTCCCCGCGCGGTTCACACCCGGGGTGAGGGCGTCGGTGCTGTCGCTGACCTCGATCGGCATCGTGCTGATGGGCGCGAAGCTCGACTTTCGCGATCTCGCACGCACGTCGACGACGGCGCTGCTGATCAGCGTGGTCTGCGTCGGGGTGGCGCTCACGCTGACGATCGCGCTGTGTAAGAAGCTCGGGGTCAGCGACAAGCTCGGCACGTTGATCGGGATCGGCACCGCGATCTGCGGCAGCTCCGCGATCGCCGTCGCCGCGCCGGTGATCGAGGCCGACGAGCGCGACACCGCGTTCGCGATCACGACGGTCACGCTGTTCGGCATGCTCGCGGTGTTCGTGCTGCCGCTGCTCGGTCACGCCATGAACCTGACCGAGCAGGAGTTCGGTGTGTGGGCCGGCACGAGCGTGCATGCCGTTCCGCAGGTGGTTGCCGCGGGCTTCTCCTATGGACCGACGGCCGGCGAGATCGCGACGATCGTCAAGCTCGCGCGCGTGCTGCTCCTCGCACCGGTCATCATCGGGCTCGCGATCTGGTACGGGCGGCAGAAGCGTGCGCAGAACATCGCGCACGTCACGCGCGTCGGGGCGTTCAAGACGCTGGTGCCGCCGTTCATCCTCGGGTTCCTCGCGCTCGCGATCGCGAGCTCGCTGCACTTGCTGCCCGACTTCACGCTGCACCTGCGCGACAGCTTCCTGTGGGACGCCGGGGATCAACGAGTGGTCCTCGCGAAGCTGGTGACGCAGCTGTCGACGTTCCTGCTGACGATCTCGATGGCGGGTGTCGGGCTGGGTGTCGATCTGCGCGGGCTCGCGAAGGTCGGGCTCGGTGCGTTCTATGTCGGGCTGGCGTCGGCGGTGGTGCTCGCGGGCTTCAGCTTGGTGCTGCTGCAGTTGTTGCTGTAGACGGGATAGAAGCCGTTCGCTGGGCCCGCATCGGCGTCCGTCCCCGCGACCGAAGCCGTTCGCTGGGAACCGCATCCGTGACCGAAAGCCGTTCGCTGGGACCGCATCGGCGTCCGTGACCGCGACCGAAGCTGGTCGCTGGGAACCGCATCCGTGACCGAAAGCCGTTCGCTGGGGCCGCATCAGCAGTCGGACTCGAAGCCGTTCGCTGGGACCGCAACGGGAGCTGAGTCCGGATCCGGGTTCTCCGTAGACCGCGATCCAAACGGGATCGAGAGCCTCGTGATGTCTTGATCTGGGCCTCGGAAGGACGCGCTCGCCCTGCGGGCCCGCACGCACCGAGACGCGCCGGGCGCTCGAACGCAGGGGCGACGCTCGCTTCGCCGCGGCGACACGCGGTCGAGTGATCGCGGACGCGCGGCAGAGCGCCCGTCACGCCTCGTGCGCGCTGGCCCGCGACGGACGAGAGCGCGCCCTTCCTCGGAAGCCCGAGGAGCTTGGGTTCCTCGAAACGATCATTCAGGAGACCGCTCACATGTTCATCGCCTACGAGATCTCGAAGCAGCTCATCGTGTCCCTTCGTCCACTCGTGCCCGTGTTCCAGACGAACGATCGCGACCTCGCGGACCAGATCAAACGCGCTGCGCAGACTGGCAGATCGTGCCGTCGAAGCCGGGCTTCTGGCGGATGAAGACCGAGTGGCGCGGCAAGTCGATGTGCCTCGACATCGTCAACGACGGCAAGACCAACAGCCAACCGCACCTCGCACCGTGCACGGATGCGTCGGGCCAGCGCTGGAAGCTGACCGACACCAAGGGCTGGTTCCGCCTGACGACCGAGTGGCAGGGCGAGAGCAAGTGCCTCGACATCGTGAACGACGGCAAAGCCAACAACCGACCGGTACTGGCCACCTGCGCGAACGCGAGCGGGCAGAACTGGCGCATCAGCGACAAGCCGGCGCAGTACTGATTCTCAGCGATTCCAGTCGAGTCGCACGCGTTCGATCATCGCGCGGAGCTCCGGATCCTCGACGGCACTCGTGGCCACGAGGATCTCGCTGCAATCGGCATCGCTGATCTCGATCTGCGGGCGAAGCCGCTGCAGATGGCGCTGCTGCTGGCGGCCGAGCGACGCCGTCTCGGACGGCTTCACGGTGCCGATCGTGACGCGGATCTCCGTGACGATCGGCGCGGCGCCGAGCCAGACCTGGTTCGCGAGGATCCAGGCGTTGATGTCCTCGACCAGCTTCTTCTTGAAGAACTGGAGCTCGTGGACGAGCACCGAGGTCTTGGTGGCGAGCTTGAGCACGCCATTGGTGATGGTCATCGGCTGCGTGCGATCGCCGATCCGGGCTCCGGCGATCTCGCGCCAGAACACGAGGACGCAGCGCTCGCGAACGGCGGCGGTGAGGCCGTGATCGGCGATCAGGCGCCCGAGCAGTTGCTCGATCGTGATCTCCTTGCGCTGGCGCGGGTACCGCTCGCGGCGCGGTGCGCGACTGCGCGTGCGATAGAGCGTGCGGTTCGCGCGATCGAACCGGCGGATCAGGCGGCTCTCCGGCTGCAGGCTCGGGCGCTCGCTGTCGAGGAGGTAGCCTTCGTCCTCGCTCGTCATGCCGCGCTCTTGTGCTGGGCGCGGCAGCAGTTGCACGTGCGATCCAGCGCGAACTGGAAGAGCGCCGTGAACACGGCGTCGTAGGCCTCGGAGGTCTGCAGCTCCGCCGGATCGCCGCGGCGTTGCCAGCCGATCAGCGGCAGCAGCTGCGGCTTGATGAAGCGGAAGAAGTGATCCTCGGTGCACCAGTCATCCGCGAGCTGATCGTGGACGAACGGATCGAAGTCGAACGGATCCTCGAGGTGTTCGGGCTCCGGCCGCGCGAGCTCCGCGCAGGCCGACCACAGCGCCGTCAGGCGGGGCTCGAGACGCGCAAATTCGTCGAACCGAACGCGTGCGGCTGCGAGGGACGGGAACACGAGGCACAGTGTCCGGAGTGGGTCTGACACCCGCAGGTTCGCGTGCAGTTACAGCAGTTTCGGGCGCGGGTAAGGAAGCCGCTCGCGCTAGCCACTCAGAGTGTTCACGTGCACGGCGAGTCGACGTCCACGTCCACGTCCACGTCCACGCTCTTCTCTGTCCTGGCAGTGCCGCTAGCGCAGCCAGGCGAGCATCGCCCGAGCGGCCAGCGTCTGCGGATCGAGTTGGGGTCCATCCCAGGAAACCTTGGCGAGCAACTCCGAGCTCGGCTTCGCGGCGAGCTCGACGGCCAAGTTGGCGATCGGCGCGAGGTCCGTCGTGGGGAGTGGCGGCAACGCGGGGATGTTGCGCTGCGTGGGCTCAGTCATTGCTGTTCTCCGGAGGTGCGGCGCGCAAGGACTGACAGATCGCATCGACCCCGCGCACTCCGCTGGCGAGCGCGTGGTCGATCGCGGTGCGGCGCCCGTGCGCCGTCAACACGAACCGACAGGCCGGCTCCCCCGCAGAGGCGCACGCAACCTCGCGCGCGGCGAGGCGTCGTCCGGCGACATGACTGACCACCGCACCCAGCGTACCCGCGAGGAGTGGGCACGCGAGGTCCGACAACGGATCGTGCTCGCGCGAGCGCCCGCGAGGCGCCGCTTCGGCGAGCACGCTCCGCACGACCTCGATCACGAGCACGCCCTCGCGGATCGCTGCGAAGTCGAAGCTCGCACGCCCCATCCCCTGCTGCGCGATGCGGCGCGACAACAGCGTCGCGAACTCCGTCATCGGGATCTCGCCGAGGCTGCGCCCGCTGCTCTCGATCGCCAGGTTCTCGAGATCGATCGCGAGGCGCCGCCCGTACTGGACGCCCCACTCCGCACAAAACATCTGCCACGTCCCAGGTGCGAGTTGGTCCAGTGTCGCGCGCAGCGCCGCGAAGAACGCCCACGGCACCTCGACGACGCGACGCTCGTTCGGATCGCGTCGCACACCCTTGACGCCCTCGTCGGGGGCGAGCTCGCGCTGGGCGACGGCGAGCGTCTCTGGCGGCCGGTCAGGTCTCGCGGCGCCGACGCGCCTCCGGTTGATCAGGAGGTAGTAGCGCGGCACGCCCGCGGGGCGAACCATCTCGACGTCCACCTCCTGCGCGCCGAACTTGAAGTCGAAAATGTACGAGAATCGCGCGAAGCTCCCGACCGCCCCCGTGGCGATGCCACGCCGGAATCTCCCCTCGAACGCCTCGCCTCGCGTACAGCGTGCGACCTCGTTGAAGAAGTCGCGGCCGAGCACCTGGTTACGGTCGAGCCGCGCGAACTGAGACTCGTAGAGATTGTAGCGGAGGATCGTGCCGTCCTCGTCGAGTCCGATCACCCCGAAAGGCATCGTATCGAGCTCCTGATCGGTACGTTCATCGATCTTGAGCACATCCAAGGTGACGTGTTGACCGGGCGGCTGGTTGAACTCGAGCATCTGGATCATCCCTCGGTGAGCTTCTTGCGGATCAGGTCCTCGAACGTCGATGACCGCGGTCTCGGGCGAGTTGGCTCGGGAGGCATCGTTGGGGGGGCCACCGTCTTGTTGGCGAGCCAGGCTGCGAGCGCGCCGCGGAGCTCGCAGACGTTCGGTGTTCGATCGGCAGGATCCTTCCGGAGCCCGCGCGTCAGGATCGCCCAGAGCTTGCCGTCGAGCCCCTCCACGTCCGTCGGGAACGAGAGCGGCGACTGGACCACGTGCTGCAGCGTGCTCGCGAGATCGTGACCGACGAACGGAATCCGCCCGGTCATCGTCTCGTACAGGCTGACGCAGGCCGCCCAGACATCGGTGCGCTCGGTGGTGATCCCGGAGAGCTGTTCGGGAGCCATGTACACGGGCGTCCCCGCGCGATCGGGCGTGACTCCTTCGGGGGTGATCGGCACCGCGATCCCGAAGTCAATCAGGACCGGGACGTTGACCCCACCGCGGTCGACCAGCAGCACGTTGTCGGGCTTGAGGTCGCGATGGATGATGCCAGCGGCGTGGGCCGCCTCGAGCCCGCCGAGCAGATCGATGAACAGCACGACCGCGTCGCGTACCGCCAGTCGCCCGCGCTGTAGCCGCGACGCGAGGCTTTCGCCCACCAACACGTCCATCGCGAGGTACCCGATCTCGTTGTCGGTCACACCCGCATCGTGGACGGCCACGATCGCGGGATGGTGCAAGCTCGCGAGCAGGCGCGCCTCGTGCAGCAGCCGGGCGCGCATCTCGCCCGCGATCCGCACCAACTTCAGCGCGACCGGCCGATCGAGGGTGGCGTGCTGGGACTCCCATACCTCACCCATGCCGCCAAAGCCGAGCAGTCGCACCAGCCGGTAGCGGTCGTCGATGATGTCGCCTGCGTGGAAGCGAGACTCGAAGCGCGCCGCCGGGAGCGTCGAGTCGTACGGCACCTCAGACATGAGCGCGGACTCTAGCAGTGGCGCGACGACCCACCAACCAGTCAATCCCCCGACACCCGACCAATCCACAGCGGCAGCGAGCAATTCGTCTACCATCCGAGACGATGATCCTGCGTCCCTCGAAGGTTCCCCGGGCGGCTCGATACTCGCTGCGGGATGGTTGGTGGCAGGTCGGCGAGGTGATGGAGGGGAAGCCGGTCGGCGACTGGACGACGTGGCGTGCGGATGGCTCGCCCCTGTTCTCTGCGTCGTTCGATGCGAAGGGCCGCCTGCAGGGCGCGTTCAAGCGGTTTCACCCCGACGGCTCGCTCGCCCGCGACGCCCGCTACGCGAAGGGCACGCCGGTCGGCAAGCACGTGCTGTATCGCGCGAAGGGCCAGACCGACGACGTGTTTCCGTCGACGGATCCCCGCGCGTGGCAGCTCGCCCTGCTGTTCGAGTCGGGAAAGGAGACGTCGCGGACGCAGCTCGACGAGCGCGGCGCGGAGCTCGTCGACGAGACCGAAGCAGCACCCGCTGCGATCGGCGTGCTCGATCCCGTGTTCGCCGGCGCGCAGCCCGAGGGCTTCCTCGCCTCCGGTGTGTTGCCGCGGATCCTGTCGGCGTTCGAGGCCGCGCCGGCAGCGCCGGTCGAGCGCTTCCTGTTGCCGAACCTGCTGACCAAGCCGCGCCGCCCGCTCGATGCGAAGCGGTTCCAGGATCTCTACGGGATGCCGATGCCGGCCTCGCTCCGGCGCTGGTTCGAGGCGTTCGCGACGGAGCCGGCGTTGTTCGGGATGCGGATCACGCGCGACGCCGAGCTCGTGACCACGGGAAATCTCGTCGAGGCGCTGATCGTCGAGCATCAGGATGCGCCGGGTCGCAACGACGGGCTCTACGCGATGGTCTCGGGCTTGATCCCGATCGGCACGAGCACGGATGGCCGGTTGCGGTACTGCGCCGCGATCTGCGAGGCGCCGGACGCACCCACCGACGCCGTGTACACGCTGAATCTTCAGGACGACGCGATCCAGATCCCGGTCGCGCGCACGCTCGACGACTGGGCCTACGCGGTGACGCTGCTCACCGCGATCGATCGGCGCGCGATCGGGGAGGCGCTGCAGGAGCCTGCCTTCGAGCGGCTGCGCGGCCGGATCGATCTCCGGCAGCCGATGCTCGCGCTCGCGAGCGAGACCTTCGAGGACCTCCTCGGGGACGACGAGGTCGACGGGGATCCCGCGGGCGATCACACCGAGGGCTTCTGGTTCCGGCGCGGCAACTGCGTGCCTGGCTACTTCTTCTATCGGAATCGCTGGCTGCTCCGTCTGGTGAGCGGCAACGCGGAGGGCGCGGCGGCGATCTACAAGCCATCGCAGTCGATGCTCGACGACGCGCGCTTCGAGCGGATCTGCAAGCACGCCGCGCAACCGTGGGTCAGCTTCTACTGGGCGTTCTGGATGCTCGCGTTCGACGACGAGCGCCTCCCTGCGTACCTCGCCATCGTCGCCGACGCTCCCTCTCAGCTGTCCCGTGATGTCGCGGCGCTGGTCAAGGCGCTGAACGAGGGCCGCAAGCAGCTCGGCTCCATCGAGGATCTGCCGGCTGTGCTCGCCAAGTTCCGCGACCTCGATCCCGCATCGAACAAGGAAGGCGAAGAAGACGACGACGAGGACGACGACGAAGAAGCCGACGAGGACGACGAAGCCGACGAGGACGACGAAGCCGAAGCCGAAGCCGACGACGACGACGACGACGACGACGACGACGAGAACGAGATCCCCGAGGAGCTCGCCGCTGCGGCCGCGGTGCTTGCGTGGGCGAAGAACGCGGGCTACGAGCGCGAGAATCTGCTCATCAGGTACGAGGTCGACGTCGCTGCGCTCGGTCTCGCTCTGCGCGCCGACCCGGCGATCCTTCCGTACGTCGCCGCCATCGTCGACGACAACCCGTGGCTCGGCTATCGCCTGCTCGTCCCGTGGATCGACGGCGACCGCGGAGATCTCGCAGCGATCGCACCGCAGGCCCGCGCGTGGCTGAACGACCGCGAGGACGGCGCGGTGTATCGCTGGATGGCGGCCGCGCGCTTGCTCGCGCGTGCCGGCACACCGGCCGACGGCAAGCTGATCGCCGACGTCCTCGAGCCCTCGCTCGATCAGATGTTCGGCCGCGGCATGGGCTTCGAGGCCGCGATGAGCACGATGGTGCTCGAGGAGGCAATCGAGGTGCTCTGCGTGGCGATCCAGCAGCTCGGGATCTCCGAGACCGTGATCGCCGCGCTCGAAGGCGTCGCGTCGGCGGAGAGTCATCTCGTCGACGATTCGCGCGGTGCCTGCGCCCTCGCCCTCGCCTCGGTGAAGCGTGGCCTCGACCCGATCCTGAGCGGCATCAAGGGGCAGGTCGAGCGTCAGCACGGGCACCGCGTCACCTCCGAGCAGCTAGAGGCCCTCGGCATGCTGGGAGAACCCGAACGACGAGACGAGCTTCGCGCCGTGATCGAGAGCATCAAGAAACCCTCCGACGACGCCAGGCTCGGGCTCGCGCTCGCGCTCCACGATCTCGGCGTCCAGCCGATCGACGTCACCGCGCTGCTCCGCGAGGCGCTCGGCAAGAAGCGCTACCACGACGACCGCGAGGATGCCGCGAAGAAGCGCGCCGAGATCCTCGCCATCGTCGGCCGCCGCAACGACGTGCCGGCGGAGCTCGCCGCGCCCTATGTTGCGTCCGAGCACCCGGTGCTCCAGCTCGCGGCGATCCGCGTCCTCAAAGCTCGTGGCGCGCCGACTCCCACGATCGACATCTGGGATCCGTATCGCATCAACGAGCTCGACCGCGACGCGCTCCACGCGGCCCTCGCCACCGGCACCGGCACGCATCGCGGCAACCTCGCGCTATGGGTCGTCGATCATCCAGACGAGTCATCGCGCGAACCGTTGATCGCGTTCGCGCGCTCACTCGTCGCCGACGCCGCGCGCAACAAGCAGCCGTTCCCATCGGAGGGGCCGCGCCACTACGAGCTGTACTGGACCGTCTACGCGCTGATCCAGCTCGGCGGCGCCGAGAAGCTGTTCGAGGAGCTGCTGCTCGCCGAGGATCGCGAGGTCTGCGATGCGGTGCTGCGCTACTGCGAACGCATCGGCCCGCAGATCGCGCGCGGCATGGTGCACGTGCTCTCCCTGGACAAGCACTGGCGCCAGGCGGCCGCGCGTGACTGGCTAAAGAAACGCAAGAGCGACCCTCGGATCGCCGCCGCCCTCGCCGAGCTCGGCCTCACGATCGAGGACGTCACCCGCACGCCGAAGGACGAGGCATGACGATGACGATGACGATCATCAAGAAGCGAGTCCCCGCGACGCGTGTTCGCGTGTCGCACGCGCCCGACGAGACGTACGGCTACCTCGGCGACGTGTTCGTCGACGGCGATCGGATCTACGCGACCGGTGGCACCCATCACTGCCCCACCCTGCTGGTCAGCGACGATGGCGCGCAGGCGTGGCGTCCACTCTCCACGCCCGCGGTGCCGGGGCTGCGCACGATCTCGAAGCATGGCCACGCGCTCTACCTGTGCGGCGAGTACGGCACGCTCGGCGTCTCCGTCGATAGCGGGCTGACGTGGACGACGGTCCCGGTCGGCACCGCGACGTGCTTGTTCGAGCTCGGGCGTGGCGCCGATGGCAGCTGGTGGATCTGCGGCGACGAGGGCACGATCCTGCGGTCTACCGACGGCATCGCGTTCGCTCCGGTCGAGGTCGACGCCGACACGCGCTTCCTCGGGATCCGCGTGGTCGACGGCCTCCTCCACGTGCTCGGTTACGACGGCACGCTCCGCCGCTGGGACGGATCGGCGTTCACCACGATCACCGTCGCCGCAGCCACGCCGCTCACCGATCTGATCGTCACCAAGGCCGGCACCTGGCTCCTCAGTGCCGACGGCGGCAACGTGTTCCGCTCGACCGATCGCGGCGAGACCTGGGAAGCTGCGCAGGTCCCCACCGGCAACGATCTCGAGGCGATGCACGAGGTGCCGCTCGGCGTGCTGGTCGTCGGCAACGTAGGGACGCTGCTGTTCTCAGACGACGACGGCAAGACGTTCTGGCAGATCCCCACCGACCTCACCGGTCACTTGTGGACGATCGTGCCGTTCCACCAAACGTTGATCGTCAGCGGCGATCACGGCGCGATCTGGACGCTCGAGGTTTCGGCCACCGAGACCGTCGCGATCACGATCGAGGAAGACGAGGAAGAAGAGGAGGAAGAGGAGGAAGAAGAGGAGGAAGAAGAGGAGGAAGAAGAGGAGGAAGAAGAGGAGAAAGAGGGCGAGGAAGTGGAGGTGGTTCAGTTCGCTTCGATCGAGCAAGCCTCCGAGCGCTGGATCCGCGAAGGCACCGTGTTCTCCGCCGGGCTCAACGAGTACGTCCGCAAGGTCTACTCGGTGGGCCCGAACAAGGCCGGGCCCGAACCGTCGGAGACCCGCCAGAACATGGCCGCCTACGTGCGCGAGCAACTCGTCGCGCTCAACGCCGCTGGCGAGCATCGCAAGGCCCGCACGCTGTTCCCGCCGGCGTACGAGCCGTTCGATTATGACGGGCTCGGGCAAGCGATCCACTCGCTCGCGTATCTCCGCGACGGTCGCCGACTCGCGTGCATCGCCGGCGACGTCTTCGAGCTGCAAGCCGACGAGATCGTCCCTGTCTCCGACGTGATGGGGTTCTGTCACTCACCCGATCGTCGCTTCGTCGGCAAGGAGTATCCGGATCGGATCGACATCCACGAGACCTGGGACGGGCCTCCCATCCGCAGCCTGCCGTGCTCGATCCAGGACATCGTGTCCTCGACGATCGCTCCCGACGGCGACGCGGTCCTGATCGCCGCCGAGTCCGGCATCTGCTGGCTGACCGAGCACGGCCCGCAGCGTCTCCTCCCCACCGAGGAGGTCGATCGCGTCAGCTATCCACACGCGGCGCTGTCCCCGAACGGTCGGTTCGTCGCGATGGGCACCCAGGACAGCCCGCACCTCGTGATCGATCGCAAGACGGGGCGACATCACAGATACGACCCGCTGTCGTCGTACCCCCACTTCGCCGCGTTCCATCACGATCGCCCCGAGGTGTTGCTGAGCTCGTGCCACGGCCTCTACGGCTCGGGCACGCTCGAGGTCGACCTCGACGCGATGGTCGCGGGCAAGCACGCGACCGCGGAGCCACTCGATCAACGCGCGTGGGTCTATGCCGTCGCGACCACCAACCAGGGATACCTGCTCGCCGATCGCAGCGGTTACATCTGGGCCTACGACTTCGAGGCCGAGCAGCAGTGGTACTGCTTCCTCGGCTCCACGCTGACGGCGATGGCGATCTCTCCCGATCGCACGAAGCTGCTCGTCGGGAGCTTCGCCGGGCTGATCGTCGAGCTGTCACTCACCGAAACGACCTCCGACCCGCGGTTGCTCACCGACGGGCCGGTCAAGGATCTCGCTCGCTGGGTGTTCTGGCAGGACCACCCGCCGCTGATCTGGTGACTAGCTGCGCGAGCGCAGGAAGATCCGGATCATGTACCAGAACATCAGCGCCATCGACGAGAACAGCTCGAGCGCCGCGGCGACGTGACCCTCGGGGTCGTGGTGCTGGAGCACCTGCGACGTGTGATAGAGCATGTAGCCGCCGGCGAGCAGCACCATCGCGCCCGAGAACACCAGGCCGAGGTTGAAGCCGAACACGAGCGACATCACGACCAAGGTGATCGCCGCACCACTCGCCACGAACAGGCCGCTGCGTAGGAACGAGAAGTCCTTCTTCGAGATCACCACGGACAGGGTCAACATCGCGAACACGGCGACCGTCATGATCCCGGCGTCGCGGATGATGTTCGGCTCGCCTCCACCCTTCGCGATGATGTCCGCGGTCACGAGCTTCACGATGGTGAGGAGCGGCACGAAGATCACGGCCTCGGCAAGCACGTAGAACCCGAGCCCCAGGTACTGCGTCTTGCGCGATCTTGCGTGGCTCCAGCGCTCCGCGATGATCGAAGTCAGCATGAATGCGGCGAGCACGACGCCCCAGTTCCACCGGCCACTGAGCGAGAAGTTCACGAACGGCTCGAGCAACGCCTGGAGGGGCGCGAGATTCATGAAGCACCACAGCAGACCCGCGAACGCCAACACAGCGAGGAACAGCGTCGTGTAGGTCTTCTTGACGAAGTTGCGGCGCGTGTTGGCGTCCGCTGTCGCGACCGCCCCTGGAATCTTCGCCTCGCGCGCCTCCTCGGTGCTTCCGTCCTGCTGCATCGCCGACACGAGCTTGGCCTTCTGTTTCTCGGCTTTCTTCTGCAGCTTCGCCGCGAGGCCACCGAGGGAGTTCGTCTCGGGCTTCGCAGCCTCTTCGCGCTGCTTCTGCTCGTACGCCGCGACCTGCTGCTGATACTGCGCCGCGTACTGCGCCTGTTGGTCGTAGTACTGCGGCGGCGTCTGCGCGTACGGATCCATCGGCTGCTGGACGTAGCCCTGCGCCACGTATGCATCTATTGGCTGCTGGGCGTAGCCCTGCTGCGGCGCCTGGACGTAGCCCTGCGCCTGTTGCTGCGTGTCCTGCACCTGCGCTGCGTAGGTCATCTGCTGCTGCTGCGCGAAGGTCTGCTCTTGTTGCGGCGGCGTGTAGTGCGCCTGCGCCTGCGTCGCATACGTCATCTGCTGTTGCTGCGCGAAGGCCTGCTGCTGGGCGTACGCTTCCTGCTGCGCCGCATAGTGCTGGAGTTGCTGCGCGTAGGCCGCGTAGTCCTGCTGTTGCTGCGGCGTGTACTCGACGGCGTGGTTCGCCTGCTGCGAGTGCTGCACGTACTGCGCGGCATGATCGGCCTGCTGCGCGTGCTGCGCGTACAGCGGGTAGTCGGGTACGACCGCGGACTGCGGGACCGGCGGCTGCTCGGGGGTGTACGCGTGATACGCGTGCGCGTGATACTGCGGCGCGTACTCGGAGGCGTACGTCGCCATGTTGTACGAGTGCGGTTTCGTCGGGTCGTTGAACAGCGGCTGACTCGTCGCCGGAAGGTTCCTCGTCGCCGGTGGAGGCGTCGAACCCTTCGCACGACGCGGTTGTACATTCGCGTTGGTCCGCGGAAGCTGCTGTCCGTACTGCGCGGCGAGCACGTTGTAAGGATCTTCGGTGTACTGCTGCACCTGCTGCTGCTGTGCGTTTGCCTGCTGCACGTAGTCCTGCTGGACTTGCACGTGAGGCTGATCGGGCGCCGAGCCACGAGCCGCGTCCACACCCCACGGTTGGGAGATCTCGGTCTTGTCGACCTGCCAACCAAGTTGAGTCTTCGCGAGCGTCGTCTTCTTGGGTTCGTTCACGATGATTCTCCGGTGAGGTGTGGTGGATGCGATCAGGCGAGGATGGTCAGGACGAGCAGCACCGCGCCAGCCGCGATGCCGACCAGGCCGAACGTTCCCTGGAAGGCTGCGAGCTTCTGGCGGATCGCCTGACCGCGCGCCATCGCCACCGCGTTACCGCGCAACGTCCAGTGCGTGATGAGCCCGAAGCCGAGCAGGAAGCCGAGCACCATCTCGAGCGCGCTGACCACGGTCACCACCAACATGAAGATCGGGTTGGTTCCGAACATGCCGAGGTGGAGCAGGACCGAGATGACCCGCCACGTGCCCCAGAAGAACAGCACGACGCCGATCCAGCCCTGGTAGACCGAGAGCTTGTCGATCAACTTCGCCGCATCGGGGCGGCGCGCGATGATCAGGCCTGAAGCAGCGATAATTCCGGCAGCGATGATGAGAAGAGCGTCGAGCATGTGTCCTCCGTTGAATGTGTTGCCCGCATAGAGCAACCGGAGGGCCACCTGTAAGCCCTTGTGTTTTCTCGGGTCTCAGTCAGAATGGCTACGCAAGATCTTGCGTGATCAAGCAATGAAGACGCAGACCACCGTCAAGGGCGACACCGTTCTCCACGCGCGCACGACGCTGGTGTTCTATCACCGCGACGGCGCGACGGTGACGCAGCTCGATAAGGGCAAGCCGCTCGTGGTGGGTCGTACCGCGCCGGCCGACATCGAGATTCCGGATCCCGGGCTGTCGCGTCGCCACGCGTCGTTCACCTGGGACGAGCTCGGCGTGTGGGTCGAGGATCTCGACAGCACCAACGGCACCAAGAAGAACGGCGAGCGTGTGACCCGCACGCTGATCACGCCGACCGACGAGATCTCGATCGGTCCGGTGCGCGTCTCGATCCACATCCTGTCGTCGATGGACGAGCAGCTGCGCGGCTTCGATGGTCACGATCGCTTCGTCAGCTTGCTCGAGGACGAGATCACGCGCGCGCGTCAGTTCCAGCGGCCGTTGGCGCTGATGATGATCACGGGACCGCAAGGGAAAGAGGGTCACGTGTCGCGGTGGGCGAGCCGGTTGCGCCCGCGGTTGCGCCCGGTGGATCGCGTCGGCATCTACGGCCCGTCCGCGGTGATGGTGATGTTGCCCGAGCCGTCGCAGGAGATGCTGCACACCCTCGCGAGCGCGCTCGCCGGAGACGGGACGCTGTCGTGCGGCGTCGTGCTGTTTCCGAACGACGGCCAGTCAGGAGAGGAGCTGATCGCGGCGCTGCGCTCGCGGCGGGTCGATCCGACGACGCTCGGGCCTGCCGACGTCACGCCGATCGTCGCGAAGACCACCGCGATGAAGAGCGTGATGGCCACCGTCAAGCGGCTCTCGCAGTCGACGATCGCCGTGCTGCTCCCCGGCGAGACCGGCTCGGGCAAGGAAGTGATCGCGCGCGCGATCCACGACGGCGGCCCGCGCAGGAAACAGGTCATGCGCTGCATCAACTGCGCGGCGATCCCGGGGACGCTGATCGAGAGCGTGCTGTTCGGTCACGATCAAGGCGCGTTCACCGGCGCCGACAAGTCCGCGCCCGGCATGTTCGAGCAGGCGCACGGTGGCACGATCCTGCTCGACGAGATCGGCGAGCTCGCGGCGAGCGCACAGGCGGCGCTGCTCCGGGTGCTCGAGACCAAGCGGCTGATGCGCGTCGGCGGCAACAAGGAGATCGAGGTCGACGTCCGCGTGATCGCGGCGACGCATAGAAACCTCGAGGCGATGGTGCAGGCCGGGCAGTTCCGCCAGGACCTGCTGTACCGGCTCAACACGATGACGCTCCAGATCCCTCCGCTGCGCGAACGTGTCGACGAGATCCGGCCGCTCGCCGAGCGCTTCCTCAAGGAGGCGCGTGCGCAGTCGGGCAGCGAGGTCAAGGCGATCGATCCGCAGGCGATGGCCGCGCTCGAGGCATACTCGTGGCCGGGCAACGTGCGCGAGCTGCGCAACGCGATCGAACGCGCCGTCGTGCTCGCCGAGGGCAAGGCGATCACGCTCGACGACCTCGCCGATCGAATTCGCCAGCGCAGCCTGCCGGCCGCGGAGCCCGACGCGAGTGGCGAGCTGCCCACCGACTACAAGGATCACCTCCGCAAGTACGAGGCCGAGCTGATCCTGCGCGCGCTCCACAAGCACAACGGCAACCAGACCGAGACCGCGAAGGCGTTGAACCTTCCACTCCGCACGCTGGTGCACAAGATCCAGACCTACGGCATCAAGAAGAAGTTCGATCGCTGAGACACCGCCGCAACGACGACCATCGATCGCCGTGCGATTCTCCCTCTATAGGCGCTCACGAGTCGATGCGTGCTGTACCTCGGCCCCCCGCGGAGTTTGGTTCCTACTCGCGATCGCCCTTGCGGAATCGCGACGCGCCACCGACACCGATCACGTGAGTCCGCTGATGCGGCGATGCCTAGCGCGAGACTTCTGGATCCCCGCGAGGTCGAGCTCCGACTAGACGCCTTGTGTGCTTTCGGTGCACGTGGAACTGAGTTGTCCTCGTCGACGAGAACCCTGGCCGATGTTCTCGGTCGTCTGTATTGGTGTACGCATCGACTGCGGACGATCTCGAGATCGCCAATTCGCTCGTGGATGGTGACTTATTGGTCGAGCGGAGCTCGTGCCTCGGGCGGGCGCTCTCGCCCGTCGCGGGTCAGCGCGAGGGCCGTGACGAGCGCGAGCAGAGCGCGTGCGATCGACGGTCCTCGTTGCAACGGCGGGCGATGGCGCGGCGTGGCGGCGCTCGGCG
>JANNBP010000062.1:0-4423 GCA_031385555.1 Deltaproteobacteria bacterium
CGAAGAATTGGTCGATCATTTCTCCTCCTCTTTCGGGAGGAAGAAGCGACCGGATTATGCGAAGTGCAACAGCCCCGAAGCGGCCTTCTTCCGGTGCCTTCCGTTACTCGCTCGGCATAATCCGGGACTCCGCATAATGGAGATTATGCCGAGGTCGACATAATCCCCACAGCAGCGCGCGCTCGCGATCGAGGAGTGCGCGAACGACCTGCGCGTCGACGATCCAGCCCCACGCATCCGCGACATCGAGCGCCGCGAGGATCTCCGAAGCACTGCCCTGCGCCATGACGAAGAACCGCCGCCGATCCTTACCAGCCCTGCGATTGCCTTCACCCAGGTTGAGCACCAGGCTCGTGCCGGCCCGCTCGATCTGATCGGCGATGTTGCTGCTGTGCGTGCGGAGCTCGGCGACGATCGGCCGGAGAGTGCGGACGAGCTCGAGCGCGACGTTGTAGACGACGAAGTTGTTCATGAGGGTTCCTTTGCGAGTGCTGCTTTTTCGAAAGCTCCTCGCCCTCCGGCGGAGCGCGAGGGGGCTCTCGCCCGAGAGCGGGCGCCGCGCGGGAACCGTGACGGGCGCCCGGTAGCGCGCCGGTGATCGAGCGAGCGCTCGTGCGAGCGGCGGCGGTGCGCATGGCCCGATGGGGCAGGCGCCCGGCGCGGTTCGCGCGCAAGGCGACCGCGAGGGCGAGCCCCCGAGCGCGGGGAGCGAGCACGACGTTCACGGTCTCGTCACTCAACCGATCTGAAGGTCAAGCGGACGCCGTCCGCCACTGGCGTTCCGTTTCAGCACCCATCTTCCCGCTTGCACCCCTCCGTTTCAGCACCGTCCGCCACTGGCGTTCCGTTTCAGCCCATCTTCCCGCTTGCACCCTTCCGCGTGGGTTTCGGCCTTCCGCGTCCGTTTCACCCTTCTGCGTCCGTCTCAGCCTTCCGCGTCCGTTTCAGCCTTCCGCGTCCGTTTCAGCCTTCCGCGTCCGTTTCAGCCCTCCGCGTCCGTTTCAGCCCTCCGCGTCCGTGTCCTCCAGCCTGGGTGGGCATCACGTCGGCCTTCACGAGCTCGCGGACGGGAAGTGGCGTGTTCAGTTCTGCAGCACCGAGCTAGGGCACATCGACCGCATTGCGCAGGTCTTCGTGCCGACCCATCTCGAGTCGAGCCCCGCGGAGACCTCGCAGCCACGAAAGCCGACGCGGCGGTCGAAGTGATGTCACCCATGCACCCGGTCAGAAACGTCACCTATGCGCTCGGTCAGAAACGTTACCCATGCTCCCGCTTGCACACAGCTGCGTCCGTGTCAGCCCTCCGCGTCCCGCCACCGTTTGCATCGGTCTCCAGCTCCCGGGCTGACGCGAGCGTAGAATCCCCTGGTGCTGACGCGCCGCCAGCTGCTCGTTCGTGCTGTCGGGCTCGCCGGCCTCGCGGCGATCAGCTGCGGAGACAACACCGGCGAGCGCGACCTCGCCGTCGCGATCCTCGAGCCAACGACCGATGCCGTGATCGTGGCCGTGTGGGCACGCACGGCGCGCGACGTCATCGTCGAGGTCGACGGCACCGCCTACGACCTCGAGCTCGCCGACACCGGGAGCGGCGCGCTCGATCTCTCCGGCCTCGAGCCCGGCACCACCTACGAGATCACCGTGACCGCGGGCGGCCTGCGCAGCGGCCCGTATCGCGCCGTCACGGCACCTGCCGACGACGATCCTCGCCCCGTGACCTTCGCGATCGTCGCGGATCTCGACCCGAGCTCGCAGTTCGACAACGACCTCGTCGATCACGTGGTCGCGGCGGCGCCGGACCTGGTGATCGGCCTCGGCGACCTGCCGTACTGCGACAACGGGCCGGAGGTCGCGAAGACCGCAGACGCCTATCGCGTGGTGCACGCCGAGGCCCGCGCCCACGAGCGGTTCCGGCCCTTGTTCCAGGTCGCACCCCTGCGCGCGATCTACGACGACCACGAGTACCGCAACAACTGGGATGCAGCGTTCGCGGCCTCGGAGCCCGAGCGGTATCGCGCTGCGGTCGACGTCTGGGACGAGTTCTTCCCGGTCCGCGATCCGGTCGGCGAGGTTCGCTATCGCAGCTGGCGATGGGGCGCGCATGCCGAGTGTTTCTTGCTCGATTGCCGACGGTTTCGCAGCGCGAACGCGGATCCCGATGGCGACGCGAAGACGATGCTCGGCGCCGCGCAGCTCGCATGGTTGCTCGAGGCGGTGGCCGCGAGCACGGCGACCTTCAAGCTCGTGCTGACCAGCGTGCCGCTCGACTTCGACGTCGGCGACGATGCGTGGTCGTCGTTTCAGGCCGAGCGCACGAAGCTGTTCGCGGGCCTCGCCGGCATCCGTGGGCTGGTCGTGATCACGGCCGATCAGCACTGGTTCGCGGCGCACGTGCACGACCACGGGATCCGCGAGTTCCAGTTCGGGCCGCTCGCGCGCGATACCGGGACGCCGGGCCCCGCCGCACCGGGAGTGCTCGCCCGTGCCGTCGCCTTCAACTTCGGGTTGATCCAGATCGACGGCGAAACGATCTCGATCTCCGCGATCGGCGAGGGCGGCGAGACACTGTTCGCGACCACGCTGACGGCCGCCGAGCTGACGACGAGCTGACGACGATCTGACGACGATCTGACGACGGTGTTACCTTTCGCCCGTGCCCACGAGCAGTGAGTTGGAGCTCTCGTTCTACGAGAAGTTTTTGTGGGGTCGCGGGCTCGAGCCCTATCCGGTGCAGGAGCAGGCGATCACCAAGATCTTCGCCGGCGAGAGCGTGCTCGTCACCGTGCCCACCGGCACCGGCAAGACGCTGATGGCGAAGGCGGCGCTCCACCTCGCGCTCGAGAAGGGCCAGAAGGCGGTCTACACCACGCCCCTCCGCGCACTCACCGAGGAGAAGTATCGCGAGCTGTGCGCGGACTTCGGAGAGGGCTACGTCGGGTTCGCGACCGGCGACTACAAGGTCAATCGCGAGGCGCCGATCCAGGTCGAGGTGGCGGAGATCCTGTGGAACCGGATCGTCGCCGACAAGCACGTCGCGCCGGCCGACATCGTCGTGATGGACGAGGGGCACTACTTTAACGACCCCGAGCGCGGCTACGTCTGGGAGCAGTCGATCATCGGGCTCGATCCGCGCGTCCAGCTGATCATCCTGTCGGCGACGGTCGGGCGCCCGGAGCAGTTCTGTCACTGGGTCGAGTTGACACGGCGCGTGCCGCTGACGCTCGTCGAGTCGCGCGAGCGGAAGGTTCCACTGGTCCACGAGTTCCGCGAGGACACCATGATCGAGACAGTGCGCGAGCTCGCCCATACGGGCGACGTGCCGGCGATCGTGTTCGTGTTCGGCCGTGAGCAATGCTTCGAGGTCGCGCGGCTCCTCAAGTCATGCCGGCGGTTCACCACCGACGAGGAGAAGGCCAAGGTCGAGGCGATGTGCGACGCGGCGCTGCTCGGTAGCGGTGCCGCGAAGGAGCTGAGGCCGCTGCTGTCGCACGGCATCGGCATCCATCACGCCGGGATCCTTCCCCGCTACAAGGCGCTCGTCGAGCAGCTCGCACTCGAGCGTCTGATCAAGTTCGTGGTGTCGACGGAGACCATCGCCGCCGGGATCAACTTGCCGGCGCGCACCGTGGTGTTCCCGTCGCTGCGCAAGTTCATCAAGCAGCAGCCGCGCCTGTTGACCTCCGCCGAGTACCACCAGATGTCGGGGCGCGCGGGCCGTCCGCAGTTCGACGACCGCGGCCTCGCGATCACGCTCGCCCCCGAGGAGATCGTCAGCGAGATCAAGAAGGAGCTGAAGGACGCGCGCAAGCAAGGCCCCGACCACGAAGCGAAGGTCAAGCGAGGTGTCTACAACCGCTTTCGCAGCGAGGCGCAGCGCAAGGGCGACATCATCTGGACGCCCGAGATCCACGCCGAGCTCGTGCGCGGTGAGCCGGCGGAGCTGCGCAGCCGGACCAAGATCACGGCGGAGCAGGTCCTCGCGATCGGCCTCCCTGATCTCGTGCAGACGTTTCTCCCCGGCGCGGCGCCGCCCACCGAGACCGAGCAACGGCAGCTCGACGCGGAGCGGTCGTTGCCGCCGTCGATGCGGCTCGACATCGTGACGGTGATCGACAACCTCCTGCTCACCGAGCGCGAGCGCAAGGAGCTCCACAAGACCCTCGCGCAGCTCGTCGCCAACCTGCGCGCCGTGGGTGTCCTCGACGAGCGCGGCAAGCAGGTCAAGGGCGACATGATCGGCCTGCTCCAGGGCATGGACGGGCTGTTCATCTACTACGTGCTGTTCAACCACCAGCTCGATTACGTCGAGCTGCGCGCTCTCGTCGAGTACCTGATCGATCACGACATCATCCAACGCCTGATCGATCGCAAGGGCGAGGACGAAAAACGGGAGTGGATGCGCACGTGGCTGCGGGAGGCGCGGTTC
>JANNBP010000075.1:0-14226 GCA_031385555.1 Deltaproteobacteria bacterium
GGCTCCGCCGCCCTGCATCGCGACGTGGACGGCGGCGACCGGATCGCCGCGCTTGCCGCCGTCGGCCTCGACGAACAGCGTGGTCTTGGCGTCGAGATCGAGGTGACCACCCGAGACGAAGCGGATGCGCGCGGCGCCGCCGTCACCGGTGCGGATCCAGTCGCCGTCGCGGAACGTGCCGCCCATCGCGATCGGCTCCCAGAACGGCTTGCCCTTGCGGCGGACCTCGACCGCGCCCTCACAACGCGCGCAGGTTGCCACGATCGAGGCAAGCGCCTCGTCCAGCTTCTGAGGCACTGCCGGGGTGGGCGGCGCCTCTGGAGCTTCGGAGCTGCCGCAGGCGCACAGCAAGACACACCATAGTCGAATAGCGACCGTCACCCGAGCACCACTATACTGCGGCGGCTTGGCGGATCGCCCGATCATTCGTCTCCAACTTCCCGGAGATACCGTCGATGAGTTTCAGCGCGCGGCCGCGCTGCAATTGGGTCGCGAATTCTTCGTGGAGCTCGATGCACCTGCGATCGAGCATGTCCGCATCGAGGCGCCGTTCAAGTCGGGTGCGATCGCGGTGCGGGCCGAGGCCGTGACGAAGGCTGCCACCCGCCAGGGTCGGAGCGGAGCGCTGTTCCGGCTGATCAAGCTCGAGCCAGCCAGCTATGGCGTCCCGATTCCACCGGGTTCCGCGTGGCCGGCTCCTGAAGACGTTACGGAAGTCCGCCTCAAGCCGGATGGACCTGTCATCGCACGCACGACTACACCGGTGGCCAAGGCCGCCGTTGCACGCACCGCCACCCCGCACGTGGTTCGGCGGGTGATCGAGGTGGAGGTCGACGATCCGGCCGCCGAGTTCGGCGCCTCGATCACGAAGAGCTCGCCCGTCTCGGCGGATCTGGCGAAGCAGCTCGGCGAGCGGCCGACCCCACCACCAGCGGTCAGCGTGCCGAAGACAGCGGCGATCATCCGGCGCCAGACACCGGTCGCGGGGATTCCGGCGATCCCGAAGCCGGTCGAGAAGAAGATCGCGCCGCCGCCCAGCGTGCCACCGCTCGACGACGAGTGGACGTTCGACGCGCCGACGCTCGGCCCGGCGACGAAGGCGACGGTCGCAGCGAAGCCCAAGCCGTCGCCACCCGCGATGCCCGCGGCCAAGAAGCCACCGCCGACGCCGGCGAAGGGCGTGCCGTCGGTGAAGCAGCCGCTCGACGACGATGCCGCGTTCGACGACGCGTTCGGCATGCTCGAGGACGATCTGTCGATTCACGTCGAGCCTCCGCCGAAGGCCCCCGAGCGGCCCACGCCGGCGGCGGTCGTACGGGTCGCCGACGAGATCACCAAGCCCGTGGTTGCGCCGGAGATCCCGAAGCTCGCCGAGCGGCCGACGCCACCGGCGCCGATCGCGCGCACCGCGGATGAGATCACCAAACCCGTCGCGAACCCGGCCGCGTTGCTTCGCGCCACGTCCGAGCCGGGTCCAGCCACGCCGGGGAGTCCGACCGAGCCACAGGTCGAAGCCAAGCCAGGCCGGATCCCGATGGACCCACCGGTCGAAGCCACCCCGAAGACGCAACGGCTCCCAACCGATCCACCGGCCGCGAAGCACCGCGCGAGCGAACCAGCCATCCTCGGCGCGAAGCCGCGTCTCTCGACACAGCCGCCGCTGGATCAGGACGAGATTCCCACCTTCGATCCAGCGAAGCCCACCAAGCGATCGTCCTCGCCGGTGCTCACCAAGCCCGACTTCGCGGAGCCGCCGAAGCCCGACGAGGTCACCCGGCCGATGCCACCCTCGGCGATCGCCGAGCTCGCCGCCGCCCCGGTCGCGCGACCCTCGTCGGAAGGCGTGCTCGCCACGGCGCGCGCCAGCGAGCTCGCGATGACGGGCACCAGCGAGTTGGAGCTCGTCGACGCGACGTCCACGGGGGCGATCGGCTCGACCCGTCCCGCGTCCGAGGCCCTGCGCCCGAGGTCGAAGCTGCCGCTGATCCTCGGGGTGGTCGCGGCGCTGGCCGGCGTGATCGTCGTGGTCGTGCTCGCGAGTGGTGGCGGCACCACCAGCGATCCGAAGACGCCACCGACCAAGCCCACGTCGTCCAAGGCCGAGGTCGACAAGCACCTGCGCGAGGCCGCGTCGCGGATCGCCGACTGCAAGCTCGTCGGGGTGGGCGGCGATGCAGCGCTCGATCACTTGCTCGCCGCGAAGGCGATCGCCCCCGGCGATCCGCAGGTGGTCGCGCAGCTCAAGGCCCTCGCCGATACGTTCGAGAGGCTCGGCGACGGCGCGATGGCCTCGAATGACCTCGCCGAAGCCGCGACGCACTACCAGGCGGCGCTCACCGCCGAGCCCGATCGCGCCTCCGCGAAGTCCAAGCTCGCCGACGTCGAGAACCGCGCACGCGGGAGGTGATCAGGGAGGTGATCAGGGAGGTGATCAGTGAGGTGATCAGGACTCTCGTCGACGAAGCAGTCCGCGAGGCAAGACGTTCGCATACCCGGCTGCAAAGCAAGCGGCGTTCCTCGCCCGATCGCCGTGATCGCGGGGACTTGCCGTTGGCTGGATGCGTTGCGTGGCAAGCCCCCAAGGGTGGGGCGTTGCACGGATCGCGCGCGAACGTACTCGTGCACTTCGAGGTAACGTTATGTGATGTACGGCGAACGGTCCACGCGCGTCGTCGCGGTTCGCGGCCTCAGCGTGCACACCAACCTCGAGGCCGTCGCGATCATGTTGTCGACCGCGTTGCTCGGCACCACCTGGCTCGAGCGCGCGCTGTATCCCGCGTCCTTCGCGTTCGCGACCGGGCTCCACCTCGGTTGCCACCTCCTCGTCGCGGTCGCGTTCGGCAAGGGCATCGATCGCATGGTGCTGACGCGCGCGGGGCGGATCGACTACTCGGGGGCGCCCCCGCGGTTCGTCGAGGCGATCGTGCGCACGGCGGCGGGCCCGTCGATGAATGCGATCTGCGCGCTGGTAGGCACGCTGGTGCTCGGGAACGTCGACACCCAGGGCTGGCCGGCGGAGGTCTTGCTCGGGGCGCAGATCTTCACGTTCGCCAGCCTCGTGCTGACGGTCATCAACTTCCTGCCGGCGGTGCCGCTCGACGGTGGCTTGATCCTACGCACGTTGCTCGAGCGTGTGATCGGGACGCCGGCGGCGGTGAACGCCAGCGTGGTGGTCAGCGCGCTCGTGATGCTCGCGATGGCGGTGTTCGGCGCCCTGTGGTTCCAGCCGGTGCTGGTGTATCTCGCGGTCGTGATCACCTACGACAACTGGCGCGCACGGCAGCGTTCGCCGGGGGCCGTCGTCAACTTCATGTAGTCACTTCGACGGGACGAGCCGGACCTGGATCGTCTCGGTCTTCTTCGCGAGCGCGACCTCGCCGCGCCAGATCTCGAAGCCCTTCTTCTTGATCACGATCTGATGCGGGCCTGGCGCGAGGTCGAGCGCCCTGACCTGGGAGGCCGTGCCGCGCGGCGTGCCATCGACCTCGACCTCGGCGTCCGCGGGCTCGATATCGAGCGCGAGCGTGCCGCGGACCGCGATGGACGGAGGAGCTGGCGGAGCCTTTGGTGCGGGCGGCTTTCCACCACACCCGATCACGAGCGCAAGGGCGACGAACAAGCGAGCCATGGCCGCAGCGTAACCTAGAGTCCCCCGCCTACGCGGCGTGCGACACGATCGACATCGTCGACGACGCATCGATCACCACCACCGCACCCTCCGCCACCTCGACCCACGCCTCGTCGGTCAGCTGCTCGCTCGCCACCAGCGTCGCGTTGCCGCGCGCGAGCGTGAACAGCGTGCGCCCGGCGCGATGCGCGTACAGCTTGCTGCCGCACGACAACAAGAAGCTCGCCGAGCCCGGGTCGCCGCCGGCGTGGAGGTCGCGCACCGCGAGCGCGATGCCACGCGCGACGTCACCGGTGGAGTCGATCCGGGTGAGGATGAACGCGAACAGTCGCTCGCTGTCGGTGTCGCCTTCGACCTGCGCGAGCCGCTCGGCGGAGCAGCCTGCGACGACGGCCGGGATGTCACGCAGCGTGCCGTTGTGCGCGAGCACGAAGCCATCGCGGCGGAACGGGTGCGTGTTCGCCATCGACGTCGCACCGACCGTCGCCTTGCGGACGTGCGCGATCATCAGCAGCGTCTTGCGATCGGCGAGCCCGGCGAACTTGCTGCACAGCGCGGCGCACGCGGTCCCGCGATCGACCGTCCACGTGTCGCGTTCGCGGATCGCGATTCCCCACCCATCCGCGTGCTCGCGCGACAGCTCGCGCAAACTACGTGGCGCTTCGCACAGCAACTCGCGTGGCGAGACCGGTGCAGTGGCGGCAATGCCGAGCATTCGACACATGACAGTTCCACTCTATCCAACGTCGAACCGAACGCGAACATTCAGCGGTCGCCTCGTGCAAGGGTGGGGCGACTTGCCTCAGACGATCCCAGGGCGTCGGAGGTCTCGTAGGTGAAGGTCTCACCGAACTTCTTGCGCAACCTCGCGATCATGGCCGGGGTCGAGGTAGACGGATGTCAGCGTCGGGTGGTCGAGCAAGGCTCGGATGTCGTCGACCCGATCGGAGCGGCTCGGGGTGGCGTCCGATCCGCGCAGTCGCCGACTTGTTCTTCAGCTGATGTCGAATGACGTCGGCGAACGGATGTCCCCTGGTGCTCGAGCCAATCCGGTAGACGAGGCGAGCGCGTCCGACTCGAGCGCGTGTGCGAGCAACCCGCGGCCGTTGTGATCGGCGGGGGGCTTCACCTTGTGCTTCGTCGTCTTCGGGCTCACCGTTCAGGTGACTATCATGCAGCTGCCGCTCGGTTTGCTCGTCGCGATCACCGCCTGTACCAAGCCGCCGGTGCAGTGCCCACCGGAACGAGCGAGCACGGCGGCCGCCTCGCTCGGCGAGACCTTCACGATCGAGTCGAAGGTCCTCGGGGAGCAGCGCACGATCAACGTCTACCTGCCACCCGACTACAAGCAGGGCGGCAGGTTCCCGGTGCTCTACATGCCCGACGGCGGGATGGACGAAGACTTCCCGCACGTCGTCGGCACGGTCGACGTGTCGATCAAGAACGCGGTGATCCGGCCGCTGCTCGTCGTCGGCATCAAGAACACCGAGCGCCGCCGCGATCTCGCTCCGGTCACCGTGGTGCCCGACGAGCAGAAGCGGGCACCGAAAGCCGGCGGCACCGACAAGTTCCGCGCGTTCCTGCGCGACGAGCTCAAGCCGGCGATCGCGCGTCGCTACCAGATCACCGCCGAGTCGGGGATCATCGGCGAGTCGGTCGCCGGGCTGTTCGTCGTCGAGACGTTCGTGCTCGAGCCCACGTTGTTCGATCACTACATCGCCGCGGATCCGAGCGTGTGGTGGAACGAGCAGCACCTCGTGCGCAGCGAGCTCCAGCGGCTCGCGTGGTGGACGGCGGGACCGAAGTCGCTCTACATCGCGAACAGCGACGAGGGAGATGGCGACGGGCTGGCGATCCTGAGCCACGCACTCGCGAGCTACGCGCCGCCGGTCGCGTTCACCTACGAGCCGATGCTCGACGAGCACCACGGCACGATCTATCCACGCGCCGCGCTCCGCGGGATCCGCAAGACCTTCGTTAGCGATTGAGGAACTCGTCGAGCTCGCGGGTCACGCCCGTGATGTCCATGTCGGTGCAGCCGAGTGCGCGCGCGAACCGCAGGATCGAGTGGGCCTCGGCGGAGTTGAGATCGCCGTCCGTGGTGGCGAGCGTGACGCCGTCCGCGAGCAACAGCCGCGCGACCTCGAGCCGGTCGCCTTCGGGGATGACGCGCGCGAGCGCCTCGGGCGTCATCTTGTCGAAGAACGAGGCCTCGAAGTCGACCGTGACCGACGACCGCGACGCCACCAGGTCGCGGACGCGCGAGCTCTCCTCGGGAGACACCTCGCGGTCGACGCGCGCGATCGCGAGCAAGGCCTGTGCGTACGCTTGCCCGACCTGCTCGCTGAAGTTCATGCCCACGACTCTACAGGATGTAGCGCTTCTTGATCCGAGGGTCCTGCCGGCTCATCGGGCTCTCGCCGGGCGGCCAGATTCGTACGCGCGGCGCGCAGTCGGCGGGCACCATGCGGATCGACTCGCGGAAGTCTTGGTTGACCTCGGCGAGGCGGCGGAGCAGCTCGGTCTCGACGGCAGGCGTCGCGGTGGCGTGCTCGATCCACAACTCGAGCCGCTTGGTCGCAGCCTCGTCCTCGTAGGGATGGAGGGCGTACTCGGTCGCCTGCGCGAGCTCGGGGATCCGCAGGAGTGCGTGCTGGAGATCCTCGGGTGTCAGCTTGCAGCCGTAGAACGCGACCGCGTGCTCGACCCGTCCCCAGTGGAACAGGAACGGGAGCGCGAGCGCGGGAAGGGTCAGGCCGTGATCGGCGGCGACGGTCGCGACGTGGCGGCGGGACAGCACGCGCGCTCGATCCTTGAGGTTGTAGCGAATGCGCGGGGACACGCACGCGAGTCGATTGACGGTGACCAACAGATCGCCGTCGTGCGTCTCGAGGAAGTAGTCGAGCGGGTCGTACTGGAACACCATCGGGACGGGCTGGACGCTGCCGAACAGGTCGCGCGACAGCGCCGGGCTGTAGGCGCGGCGGAGGGCGATCGTCGACTCGTTCTCGGCCGCGATGTTGATCTCGAGATCCGAGGCACCGAACGACGAGATCACGCGCGTGAAGCACCGCTCGAGTGCACTGCGCAGCGGCTCGGACATGCCTTCACCGCCGACCACGGCGTAGACCTCGTAGCGCGACCAATCGAAGCCGCTGTCGCACAGCACCTTGAGGAACGGTGGGTAGCCGCAGATCAGGTAGGGCCGGCTCGGGCCGAACAGCTCGAGCGTCGCTCGGAGCTTGCCGACGTCGGGGCCGATCGACTTGACGAGATAGCGCTCGCCGAGTGCCGCGGACACGGTCATCCCGGTCGCCCATGGCCCGAGCGCGAACGCGTTGAGGACGATGAAGTCGCGGTCGCCGAACGTCGCACGCGCGGCGTGCTGGATCTGGCGCCGGGTCGCGCGGCGCTCGGCCGGTCCACGCACCCAGTTGTTCGCGGTGCCGCTCGAGCCCGAGGACTCGTCGATCACTCCGCCCCGCATCGGCAGCACACCGCCGCGGCAGGTGGCCGCGATCGGGAACCGCTGCACGTAGCCGGGCTTGTCCATGATCGGCAGGTCCTCGAACCGCATGCCGGGGCGCAGGCCGTGCTCCTCGACGAAGGCACGATAGGCAGGGACGTCGCGCTGCGCGGACCACGCGACAGCGCGGGTGCGTAGCATGCCGAGCCGGCTGCGAACGCCTTCGGTGATCGCGGGGGCGAACAGCAGCTTGTACGAGTGCCACGAGGCGCGCGCACCCGCGAGGAGCTCCTCGAGCACGCGCCCGAGCATCGCGTCGGCGAGGTTCACGCGCCCACCACGATCGAGGCGAGGCGTGGAGCACGCGGGGGTGGATCGGAGTAGCCGAGGCGCAGGATCAGCCACGTCTTCGGGGCGGCGAGCTCGCGCGCGACCCACGCCGCATGGATCGGGTTCGTCAGCATCGAGCCGAACGGGTGCATGTAGACGTCGGTCTCGGCCATCGCGAGCCACAGCGCGTAGAGCGCGGCGCCGGCCGTGATGCGTTCGTGCCAGGTCGCGAACGGGCCCTCGAGCACGGCGACGTGCTGGGTGCCGCGCATGGTGCGGAGGTAGCGCGCGATCGCGAGCTCGCGCAGCCCGGGCAGCGTCAACACGCGGGGCGCCCCGAACGCGAGCTCGAGCTGCCACGCCGGTTGGTTCATCGGCTGCTGCCACAGCCCATCGCCGAACCGCGGCGTGGTGCCGAGCCGATGCCAGCCACGGATCTCCTCGCGCTCGTCGGGATCCTGGAGGTTGTCGATGATCGCCTCGGCGTTGCGACGCAGCACCGCCTGGACGTGCACCGGATCGGAGAACACCGTCAGCTCCTGGCCCGCGTCGGCGGCGACCTCGACCAGATACGCGAGGAGGTCGGGCGCGATCGGCGTCGGCCGATAGGGCAGGCGCGAGGTGCGCCGGAAGGCCATCAGCTCGCCTTCCGCGGGCGCGGACTCACCCGGGGTGAGCGTGGCTTCCCCGACGACGAGCGTGCCGCTGCTGCGCTGGAGGGCGGCGGCCTCGAGGGTCTCGATCGGCGTCACGACGACCTCGTGGCCGAGCGACCGCCCGGCGCGCTCGAGCGCCATCGCGAAGATGCCGAACGCGCTCGTCACGTACGCGTTGCCGGGGTCCTCGGCGGGTAACAAGCGGTCGCAGAGCAACAGCAGATCCGCGCCACCGTCCGTACGCGGGCGGATCCGGAACGGCTGCGTGTTGTGCGGCGTCGGGGCCAGCCGTGCGAGCTCGCCGATCTCCTCCCAAGGGTTCGTCATCAGGTGACGGTGCGGCTCGTGCGCGCAGTTCGCCATCCTGCATTACAGACAATGTCTGTAAGATTGAGCCACGATGACTAGCCTGCTGACCGCCTCGCTGCTCGCGGCCGATCTCGCGGCGACCTCTGGATTCCAGCAGCGCGACGTCCGGTTCTTCTACTTGCTGTTCCGCAACTGGCTCGAGATCGATGTCCGGCAACCCGGGGCCGATATCGACCTGACGCAGATCCGTCGGGCGTGCGAAGGGCTGGGCCCGCGTCTCCGCGCGATCCCGCGACGCCGCACGGCAGGTCGGCTCCCACGTACGCGCTACCAGCTGACGCTCGCCGGCGTGCTCGCGCTGGTCGACGAGCTCGTCGCGCCGAGTCCCACGCGATCCTTCGAGGAGTCGCTGTTCGTCGTGCTGTTCGCGGCGTCGTACCGCGCGCACGTGATCCGCCGCGTCGAGCCTGCGCCGGTCGCGCGCAAGCGCGTCGCTCGCGCCCTGGATCCGCGGATGATCATCGCGGGGCTTCGCCGCGAGCTCCAGCGCCAGTGCGACGATCTCGAGAAGCGGATCGCAGAAGGTGATCAGCTTCGCCAGGCCGCGGAGCGTGCTCGCGAGCGCGGCGCTGATGACCGCGAGGTCGCGGCGATCATGGAGAAGCTGTCGACGTACCAGCTCCACTACCTGCGGCCCCTCGGCGAGCTGTTGCTGTCGTTGCCGCCGGAGATCCGCCGCCACGAGATGGGCGATGGCATCACCGCGCGGCGCGAGCTGGTGTTCGGTCCGCTGCTGGCCGTGACGCGCGCGCAGCTACAGCAGCTCGTCGCGATCGAGCGTTCGCTCTAGAGCTTCTCGATCCAGATCGGCGCCGTCCACGCCTTGCGGTCCGGACTCGGCTCGGTGACCTCGAGGTAGAAGAACTGTTCGCCGACGGTGAGATCGATCGTGAGGGTGTGCCAGGTGCCACCGGCGAGGCCGGGCTTGCGCAGCACCTCGGTGACCGCGGCGCCGCCGATCGCACCGGCCCACACGACGACGTCGTATCCGCCGGTGTAGTCGCTGTCGTCGAGGAATAGCTCGAGGGTCGCGGTGGTCGCGCTGGTCACCAACCTGCCGCCCATCGGCACGCGACCGTCGGCGTAGAGCCGCACGGCGAGTTGCTCGTCTTCGCTCGCGTAGACCAGCCGGTTGTCGATCGCGTCGAGCAGCGCGGCCTCGGTGAGCTTGTCGGCGACGATCGCGGTGCGCGTCGAGTGGCCGGTGCCCCAGTTCGCGAAGTGGTTGTCGTGCGGCGCGGTCGGTGCGGTCTTGAAGCCGTTGAGCAGGTAGTAGTCCCAGTCGCTGTGGACGCGCGTGAAGCGCTCGATGGCGCCGGTCTGGAAGTTCGTGGTGAGGCTCGCGTTGACGCCATCCTCGCCGGCGATCTCGGTGCCGCGACCGACCAGCACCTCGGTGAGTCGGAGATAGGGACGGGCCGCCGCCTCGACGGCGGCGAGGCCCTGCTTGACGAGCTCGCGATCCGGCATCGCCTCGCCGGCGATCCACTTCGGGAGCTCGGTCTTCATCGGCTCGTAGTCGTCGAGGCCGAAGTCGTTGAACTTGCGCGCGCGGTCGGAGTTGTTGGGGATGTCGCGCAGCGAGACGTCGAACACCTGATCCCAGTTGCCGTCGAGCGACGGGTTGCCGGCGCTGCGGAAGGTCCGCGGGTGGTTGAACTGCAGCATCGGCAGCTCGCCCGCGAGCTCGCGACCGGGGAGGAACTCGTCGTACAGTTGATCGAAGCGGCCGCGCTCGAGCTTCGCGAGCTCGCGGCTGCCGAACACGTTGACGTGGTTGCCGCTCGAGTTGGTGCTCCACTCCATGCCGGCCATCGCGACGAAGCTGCCGGCGGAAGTCTTGGTGACGTCGTCGGCGACCAGCGCGAGTTGCTCGAACTGCTCGGGGATCATGTTCGCGTTGTCGCCGGCCTCGGCGGGGGCGTCATCGCAGGTGTGCGGTGTCAGCGCGAGGAAGTCCATCTTGCCCTCGTCGCGGCCATACTCGTACGCGAACCGCGCGGCGTCGCCGGGTGTCGGGCCGACGTCGACTGGTACCATGGCGCCGGTCGCGTCCTGCTTGATCGGCTTGCCGTCGTCGAGCGCGGCGCCCGGTGCGTTGGCCGCGTAGTGCGCGTGCAGGTTGCCGAAGAACACGCTTGTCTCGGCGGCGTGCTGTTGTGAAGCCGTCTTGCCGGCGTCGAGCGAGTCGCCGCTGAGCGCCCACATCCACAGGCGCGCGTAGAGCTCGCGATAGGGGCGGGCGATCCGCGGGTCCTTGTAGCGCACGTAGTTCTCGAAGTTCTTGAAGAACGCCGAGCCCGACCAGTTACCCGAGCCGTTGACGACGATCTTGCCGTCGATGATCGCCAGCTTGTGGTGCATCAGCTGGAACAGCTCGGGGTTGGTCTGCTTGTAGCGGATGCGGCCGCCGGCCTTGATCAGCCGGTCCCACGCAGCGCCCGTGTGCTCGTTGCGGTCGGTCGCGTTGACGATCACGCGCACGGCGACACCACGCTCTGCCGCCTTCGCGAGCTCCTTGACCAGATCGTCGAACGCGAGGTGGTGCATCAGCACGTCGATCGATTTGGTCGACCGGCGGAGCTCTTCCTCGAGCATCTTGACCGGCGCGCTCGACGGCGTGAAGAACGCCTCGCTCGTCGTGCACGTCCCTGCGGCCGCGTGGTCCGCAGCCCAGATCGCCTCGAAGTGACAGCGAAACCCGCCGAGCAGCGGGTCGGCGTCGATGCTCGTGAGGAAGATCGTCGACTCCTCGTTGATCGACGTGCCGGTCGACGACCAGTTGTTGCTGCCGGTCGCGAGCGTCAGCTTGTCGACGATCATGAACTTCGCGTGCTGCAGCCCGGCGGGGGTGCCCGAGCCGGCGACGAAGCGGACATCCACCCCCGCGGCGAGCAACCGGTTCGCCACCGTGTCACCGGTCTGCTGACCGGCATCCATCGCGACACGCACGGTGACGCCGCGGCCGCGGGCGCGCACGATCGCTCCCTCGATCGAGCGCACGCTGAAGGTGAAGTTGGCGATGTCGACCGTGGTCGCGGCGCCGTCGATCAGCGAGACCAGCTTCTTGGTCATCGGCGAGCGGTCGACCAGTAGCGCCTTGTCGGCTGCGGTGCAGACATCGCAGAACGGTTCGTTGAACAGCACCTCGATCGCGCGGTCGCCGCCGAAGCCATCGCCCTTGCCGTCACCCCACCCGTTGTCGTCGGCGGGATCGGTGCTGCAGGCACTGCAAACGGCAAGCAGCAGGAGCAACGCGCGCATGCGCGCGATGGGTGCACCGCACGTGCCTTGGACCGAGTGTACGTTTCGGTGCCGGAGCGCAACGGTTTCAGTGCGTTGCGGAGGTTGATCCTGTCCGCGATCGGCAAGTGGCTGAACCGGTAGCTAGCGGGTGACCAGGAGGGACGCCGTCGAGCCCGCCGGCTAGCTCGAGCCCCTGCATCCCGTGCGAAACCGCCCAGCATGGGCAGCAGACATGCGCCGCGATCGCATCCTCGTGGTTCACGATGCGCGCGCGGCGATCCTCGAACGCGAGACCGTGTCGCTGCGTGAGAATCGCTGCGCTTCGGGTGGCACGACGGGCTGGCGATCCAGCGATTTCGCGCTACCCGTAGCCAGTGAACTGGACGCCGTTCGAAACTATCGCTTTCGTCACGCTTCGCATCGTCTCCGGTCTGATGTTCGCGTGTCACGGCGCGCAGAAGATCCTCGGCGTGCTGACCGACCGACCCGGGCCGGAGGCGTTTTCGCAGATGTGGATCGGTGGCGTGATCGAGCTGGTCGGCGGCATCCTGATCGCGATCGGCCTGCTCACCCGGCCGGTCGCGCTGCTGGCCTCCGGAACGATGGCAGTCGCGTACATCCAGTTCCATTGGAAGGGCGCGCTCGACAGCGCGTTCTTCCCCGCGGTCAACGGCGGCGAGCTCGCGGTCGTCTACTGCTTCCTGTTCCTCTACGTCGCGTTTCGCAAGGACAACCCGGTTGCCATCGATCGCCTGCTGTTTCGGTAAGGTCGAGGCATGTGGCTGCTCTGGCTGGTGATCGGCATCGTCGCCGTAATGGTGTGGACGTTCTGGGCGGGGGCAGCGCTGTGTCCCCGCTGCGGGCTCGAGCGGACCCGCGACCTCACGGCACCGTGGCGGCGTAGTGATC
This sequence comes from Deltaproteobacteria bacterium, assembly GCA_031385555.1. Classification (GTDB taxonomy): domain Bacteria; phylum Myxococcota_A; class Polyangia; order Haliangiales; family Haliangiaceae; genus JABFXX01. The sequence continues at coordinate 12,605 of JANNBP010000075.1, forward strand.
GTTGCCGCTGTGGCTGGCGCGAGGGTGAGCGGCCCTGAACCTCGGATCGGCGTTTTCTTGACCGCCGCGCTATGCTCTCGGTCGTGTCCTCGCTGGTCGTTCTCGCCGGGCTGTTCAGCGTGCTGGTCGGATCGTGTCCGAGCGACCCGACCGATCTGCTGTTCGGGCAATACGACGTCGGTGGCCCGGGCGCCACGATCGCGGTCGTCAAGGAGGGCACGATCATCTACGAGCGGTCGTTCGGCCTCGCGAACCTCGCGACCGGCGAGAAGACCTCGGCGACAACGAACTACCGGCTCGCCTCGGTCACCAAGCCCTTCACGTCGCTCGCGATCGGCATCCTCGCGCAGCAGAAGAAGCTGTCGTTCGACGATCCGATCGGCAAGTACCTGCCGGAGCTCCGCGAGGTCGCGCCGAAGGTCACGATCCGGAATCTGTTGACGCACACGTCGGGCCTGCCCGAGTACGAGAAGCTGCTGCCGAAGGGGAGCAAGGATCAGATCCTCGATCGCGACGTGCTGTCGCTGGTCGCGAAGACCGGCGCTGCGGTCCAGCCGATCGGCCGCCATCGCTACAACAACACCGGCTTCGCGTTGCTCGCGCTCGTGATCGAGAAGGTCAGCAAGCAGAGCTACGGCGACTTCATCAAGAAGAACATCTTCACGCCGGCCGGGATGGCCGACTCGACGGTCTACAAGAAGGACGCACCGATCACGCATCGCGCGCTCGGCTACAGCGCCGATGCCGGCGTCTACGCGAACAGCGACCAGGAGCGTACGACCGCGGTCGTCGGCGACGGCGGCGTGTACTCGTCGGCGAAGGACCTCGCGCACTTCCTCGACGCGCTCGATCGCGACCTGCTGCTCGATCACAAGAAGCTCGCGGAGATGACCACGCCTCGCTTCAAGACCGACACGCCGGGTCTGTCCTACGGGATGGGGTGGCGCGTCGGCGACGAGCGCGGCGAGCGCGTGGTGTTCCACACCGGGACGACGAGCGGCTTCAAGAACGTGATGTTGTGGGTGCCGGCGCGCAAGCTCGGCGTCATCGTGCTGACCAATCGCCGACAGGGCGATCCGCTGTGGCTCGGCTGGCTGATGATGAATCGGTTCTGGGACGCCCAGAAGCCGTAGTCGAGATCGAGCCTGCGCCGGCAGCGATCTTGGCGAACGGGCGCCCGCCCGATGCGATCAGCGCTCGACGCAATCTCGCGGCCGCCGCGCGCTGTTGCAGACCAGTCATGCGCAGCTCGAGACCACGCTCGACGGTCTGTTGTTGACGGACGAACTACTCGAGCAAGCTGCGGAGCATCCACGCGGTCTTCTCGTGGACCTGCAGGCGCTGGGTCAGCAGATCGCACGTCGGCTGATCGTTCGCTTCATCGGAGATCGGGAAGATCGCGCGCGCGGTGCGAGCGACCGCCTCGTGACCCTCGACGAGCCGCGCGATCATGTCCTCGGCCTTCGGCACGCCGTCGTCTTCCTTGATCGACGTCAAGGCCGCGAACTGCTTGCCCGTGCCGGGTGCCGGGAAGCCGAGTGCGCGGATGCGCTCCGCCACCAGGTCGACGGCCGTCCACAGCTCGTTGTAGTGGGTCTCGAACATCAGGTGCAGCGTCTGGA
>JANNBP010000096.1:0-15418 GCA_031385555.1 Deltaproteobacteria bacterium
GGCGGCGATCTCCTTCACCGTGATGCCGGCGACCTCGGCGCGGAACCGGCTGAGGAAGTGCACCGCGAGGCTGGGCACGTCGTCGAGGCGGTCGGCCAGCGCCGGCAACATGATGGACTCGAACGCGAGGCGATCGTAGAGGTCGGGGCGGAACGCGCCGCGGGCCATCGCGACCTTGAGGTCGGCGTTGGTGGCCGCGATGACGCGCACGTTGACCTGGATGGACTCGGAGCCGGCGACCCGCTCGAAGCGCTGGTACTCGAGGACGCGCAGGATCTTGGCCTGGAAGTCCATCGACATGTTCCCGATCTCGTCGAGGAACAGCGTGCCGCCGTCGGCGAGCTCGAACTTGCCTTCCTTCTGCTTGGTCGCGCCGGTGAACGCGCCCTCCTCGTGCCCGAACAGCTCGCTCTCGAGCAGCGACTCGGCGACGGCCGCGCAGTTGATCGTGATGTACGGCTCGCTCGCGCGCGACGACCGCGTGTGGATCGCGCGCGCGACCAGCTCCTTGCCGGTGCCGCGAGGGCCGAGCACGAGCACCGGCCGCGGCAGGGGCGCGACCTTCTCGATCTTGGTCATCACCGTGCGCATCGATCCCGAGTCGCCGACGATCTGCCAGCGCCGACCCGCCGCCTTGCGCAGCCGCTCGTTGGTGGCGCGCAGCTCGCGGTTCTCCGCTTCGAGCCGCTTGCGATCGACCGCGTGCTGGAGGATGCGCTCGACCTTCTCGACGGAGATCTCGAGCTTGTCCTCGAGATACGGATCCTTGGTGATGAAGTCGACGGCGCCCGCCTTGACGGCGGCGACCGCGTCGTCGATCGCGCCGTGCCCGGTCAGGATGATGATCGGGAGCTCGGGGAGCTTGCCGTGGATCGCGCGACAGATCTCGATGCCGGTGCGCCGGCCCGGTCCGAGATCGAGATCGAGCACCGCGAGGTCGGCATCGTTGGCACCGAGCCACGCGATCGCATCCTCGCCGTCGTCGAAGCCGACCACGTTGCTGCCGCGCGCGCGGAACACGTCGGCGAGCAACCGGCGCACCTCCGCCTGATCATCGACGCAGATGATCGTACTGATCGTCCCGCTCATTCACATCACCTCGCCGGGCCCGCAGAAGTGGACGGCGAAGACGATATTGAGCGTGCCGTCGGGGCACCCCACCTTGAAGCGCTCGATCATCGTGTCGCAGCGACCGCCGCGCCCGACCGAATCGAACCGGCCGCCTTGCAGCCCGACGGAGCCGTCGGGACACTTGGTCGACTCGAGCCAGATCCGCGCGCCCTCCATCCCACACACCTCGATCGGCTGGGCCTTCGTCGAGTCGACGTCGGCATAGGTCTTCGCACCCATGCCGCGACGCTGCGCGGCGAGCGTGGCGTCGAGCACGAACGGTCCAGCCTTCTCCGGCCGGTTCGCGCAGAACGCGTTGCCTGGCTGACCGACCGGCGGCGTGCCTGGCGTGGGGGCATCGCTCGGCGTGGCCACCGGCTCGCCGGCATCAGCGGGCACCTTCGGCGGATCCGCGGGCTTCTTCGCGGGACACGCCGCGAGCAGCAGGACGAACAAGGACTTCATACACGCTCCGAGACGTTCCACAGCGGCAGCGACTGTAGACCGGACTTGTCGGTCGGCAACGTCACGGTGATCGTGGTGCCCTGCCCCTCTTCGGACTCGACGGTGATCCGGCCGTGGTGCGCCGACACGGCGCGCTCGGCGATCGCGAGCCCGACGCCCGAGCCGGTCTCCTTGGTGGTGTACCCGGGCACGAACATCCGACCGAGGTGCGAGCGCGGGATGCCCGGCCCCGAATCGGCGACGACGACCTCGACGAGCGGCGAGGCACCCGACGGTGCCGGGATGGCGCGCACCCGCACCGAGACCTCACCGCGGCCCGCACCACCGCAGGCCTCCGCGGCGTTCGACACGATGTTGAGCAGCGCCTCGCGGAGCAGCATGCGATCGCCGCGCACGTCGGGCAGCCCTGCCTGGGTCTCGAGGGCGATCGGGATCTGCTGCGTGCGAGCCTGCGCCGCGACGACGATCTCGTGGAGCAGCGGCGCGAGCGGCACGAGCTCGACGGTGGGTGTGGGCGCCTGCATCGAGCGCAGGTACTGCGCCCACTCCTCGTAGAGAGAGGTGACGTCTTTCTCGAGATCGACGAGCTTGTCCTGCACGTCACCGGTGCTGAGCTTCCGTGCGGAGCGCGCGCGCGAGCCGATGATGCCGAGCAGATTCTTGACGCGGTGGCCGTGCGCGTAGACGCCGGCGAGTACGTCGTGGCGCACGACCTCGGCGGTGGCTGTCACCAGCCGCGGCGCGACCCCGGCGGCGACACTGCCCGCACCCGGGTTCGCGGCATCGAGCAAGCGCTGGACGATCACGCCGAGGCTCGGCGACTGCGCGTCGAGCATGCGCGCGGCGTTGCGCCACGCGAGACCGTGGCTCGCATCGATCCGCAGCGTGCGCTCGATCTCGGCGAGCGCGCCCGCTTGATCGCCGCGGTCCAGCACGAGCAGCGCGAGCTGACACGCCGCGGCGGTGTGGCCCGGTTGATACGCGAGGCCCTTGCGATACGCGTCCTCGGCCTTCGCCTGGAGCGCGGCATCCTCGGCGCACAGCGAACCGTAGAGGAACTGCAGCCGCGCGCGATCCGCCGGCGCGATCGCCTCGTGGGCCGACGACTCGATCAACTGCGAAATCTCGTCGAGCAGCGACGCTCGATCACCGGTGGCGTGCTTCCTCGCCCGACGCTCGAGCCGGCGCAGCGCGATCGCGGTGCCGCCTTGGTCGCCGATCGACGCGAGCTCGGCGTCGATCATCCGATCCGACACCGCGTGATCGCCCGCGCTCTGCCGCGCCGCGAGCAAGCTGACGGCGAGGACGCCGAGCTCGGGACTCGGCTTGGTCTGCTTCGCCGCGTCGATCATCTCGGTGCCGTCGGCCGAGCGGCCGTGCCCGACCAGCGCCGCCATGATCTCCTCGGCGAGCGAGACGTCGAGGGGCGCCGAGCCGATCGCCGCGATCGCCGCCTCGAGCGCGGCTGCTGCCTGCGCCGCCGCACCATTGGGATCGCTCTGCCCGGCGGCGATCCGCGACAGCTCGAGGTGCGCGCGTGCGCGATCCCACGGCGTGATCTTCGGTGCATCGATCGCGACGAGGATCGACATCCGCGCCGCCGACAGCTCACCCGCTGCGAGCTGCGCGCGACCGAGCAGGATCTTGGTCGCCGGACCGGGTTGGCGCTTCGCCGCTTCCGCCGCGAACACCCGCGCCGCGCGAACGTCACCCTGCGCCAAGGCGATGTCGGTCAGCCTGAGTGCAGGTGCGGGATCCGCGTTCGCGTCGAGGGCGCGTCCCAGCGCGCTGCGTGCCGCGGCCGGCAAGCCAAGTGCCCAGTAGCGCTCGCCGAGCTCGAGCAGCTGTGCAGCCGATGCCATCGGGCGCGATGGTAGCAGCGGACGTAATTCATCATCAGAGTGCTCGGCACATTCCGCCGATCGTCGAGGGCCAGATCGAGGGATACTTCGACAACCTCTGCTTCACCGAGACATACCCCACGAGGCGACCCGCGCTACCCGTATAGAAGGGCAACGTTGGTCGGTATCACTCAAACGATGACCAGCCCCGTCGACTCAGCTGCCCGCGTCCTCGCCACTCTCGTAGCCGTCACCGGTTGCATCGACGATCCGTCGATCACCGACGAGCTCGAGATGGCGGAGTCGGCGGTGACAGTCCCGGCGTGCGCGTCTGGCACCTGGTGCGTCGAGGCGACGCCCGCCGGCGCGGTGACGCTCCACGACGTCTGGGCGGCGGATGCGAACAACGTGTTCGCCGTGGGCGACGCCGGCACCATCGTCCGGAGGTCGAATGGCGAGTGGCTCGCGATGGCGAGTGGCACCACCGCGAGCCTGCGCGACGTTCACGGGACCAGCGCCTCCGACGTGTGGGCAGTCGGCCAGGCCGGCGCCGTGCTTCACTACAACGGGTCGGCGTGGAGCGCGGTGTCCGTCGGTGCCGCGAACTTCGAGTGCGTGTATGCCGCGAGCGCGACCCAGGTCTTCCTCTGTGGCGGCTCCAGCGTGTGGCGGTCGACCAACGGCACCAGCTTCACCGCGACCGGCATGACGGGCTCGCTGTTCGCGATCGCCGGGGTGTCCGCGAACGAGGTCTACGTGACCGGCGAGAACAGCTACGTCCGCAAGTGGAACGGCTCGACGTGGTCGACGGTGAACCCGGGCGCTGGCACGTCCACGTACTTCGCGATCACGACGATCGGCGCCGGCGACGTCTGGGTCTCGGACTACACGCCGAGCAAGGAGACGATGCACCTGGTGAACACGAAGTGGGGCGCGAAGGGCACGAGCTCGGCGATCTTCCAGGGCATGAGCAAGGGCAACGGCAGCGACCTGTTCGGCGCCGGTGGCGCGAAGGTGGGCCGGTTCAACGGTACGTCGTGGACGATGACCACGCCGTTCGGCACGGCGGCGAGCCTGTGGAGCGTGACCGGGACGACGGGTCACATGTGGACCGTCGGCGCCAATGGCCTCGTCGGCCACTTCCAGTACTAGCTGTCCCAAATGGCCTAACGGCGCGAGCTGGAGGGAAAGCGAGTATTCGAGTACTTGACCGCAACGAAGTCGACCGCGCGTACCTCTATCGGCGAATCGACCCTACCAATCGGCACCGATCGCCAGGAGCCCACCGGAGGTCACGATGACGCCGGTCGTGTCGAATTCGAGCCGCGATTCACGCCAACCCACCATGGCACGCCACCCGCCAGGTCCGAGCCTTCCGGACGCTTCTAGCGCGAGCGTCCCCGCCGGGCCGCCGGCGCTCTCGGTGCGGTTCGCGCCGTACACACCAAAATCGGCTCGCGCGAGCTGGACTCCTCCCGTCGCGACGATGCGAAGCGTCAGCGCGCCTGGATGCGCCACGCGCACGCGCGCTCCAAGTGCGAAGGTCATCAGCCCGAATCGTTGATCCAGCTCGCCCGCCGACCGCGGAAACGCCGGTGGCATGAGCTCGGTCCTATCGCGGCGCCCGACTTCCGTCACGTCGATCGCGACCACCCCCTGCCACGTGTCGGACCGATCGATGGCGAGGGCGCCGCTACCCCCGAGCAGGAAGCCAGGATCGAGCTCGTCGCGTGGGACCATGGCACCCACCGAGATCCCGAGCTGCCAGCGCCGCGGCACGAGGGCCGTGCTGTTCGCAGGGGCCGCGACAGCGACCGGCGTCACCACGGGTGGAGAGGGAGCCGGCGGCGGCATTGCCCTCATCAGGATTCCCAGCGCGGCATCGGTCACCCGTGCGAGCTGCCCTGCGTCGCACGCCTCGCACAGCTGCCGCTCACTCGCAGGTGTACCGGCGTCTTTCGAGAACCAGTAGACGGTGACCCCTTGCGCGTCGACGACGGCATACACCATCGAGGTCGCGGAATGCTGCTGCACCACTTTGTGCGCGCAACCGACGGCCTCGATCACCAAGCAGTCGATGATCGCGAGTTCGGCATCGTGTGACAACGGCGCGGACGCAACGGGATAATCGTGGGAGGCGAGCCAGTCCTCGATCTGCCTCGCGACCGGAGCTCGTCTCGCATCATCTCCGGTGGCCATCACAGCGATGTCTCCTCGCGCCGGGGTCGCGATCGATGATGCGATGGCCAGTGTCGCGGTCGTGACGAAGAGCCGGCTCACGGCAGGCCCTGGATCCGATACACGGTGTTGGTGCCGCGATCGGTCGCGAGCAGATCGCCCGCGCCGTCGAACGCGAGTCCCCACACTTCATCGAACCCCGAGACCACCGCCGGGCAACCGCCGACACACGGATTACGGGTGAGCAGCGACGCGGCGTTGACCTGGAAGATCGCGTTGCCGCCCCGACTCGCGATGTACACGAACGCGCCGGTGGGCGAACGCGCGATGCCGCGTGGTTCCGCGAGCGTGTCATTGAGACGGAGGTCGAACGCGGTCGGGTTGGTATTGCCGGCGTCGTAGAAGCTGAACGCCTCGTCGTTGGCGCCGGCGTCGGTGGCCACGTAACGGCTACACCCGGCCTCGTCGGAGCCGTCCGCACACTGCGCCAGTCCGCTGCACACGTTGGTCGCCGCCGTGCTGACGACACCGCCAGCCTTGCACTTGAAGCTCGCGCCGGCGCAGGTCGCGCCTTCGTCGGTGTTGTCACCGCAGGTGTTGTTGCCGTCGCAGAGCTGCGCGTTCGAGATGCAGTTGCCGTTCCCGCACTTGAACTGGTTGGCGCGGCATCCGAAGTCGAGGATCTCGAGCCCCCACGCGTCTGCGAGGTTGGCGCTCGCGTCCAGCGAGCTCGAGCTTGCCGTGTTCGGGCCCGCGGCGGTCGAGTTGAAACGGCGCACGACGCGATCGTCGTAGATTGCCGCGATGCTGGTCGGACTCTCGACCACCAATCCAGCCGGCCGAGCGCCGACGTTGACCGACCAGCCGAGGATCAGGTTCGCGCCGTTGGCATCCACCCGCGCGATGCGGTCGATGTTCGAGGTCGTGATGAAGAAGCGATCGGTAGCACCCGGGGCGAACACCAGGTCCTCTCCGTCTCGGCCCGGCTGGGCGATCACCAGCACGCTCTGATTCCCGGGTAGCGCGACGGCCGGATCGACCTTGACGACGAGCGGGAAGTTGTTGTCGTTGTTGGTCACGAAGATCTTGTTCGCTGCATCGACCGCGATACCCTGCGGCCGTCGCAGCTGGCCACGGATCGCGGCGGTGATCACCGTGACACCGGTGCCAGTGATCAAGCCGGCGGCAGGATCGGCGAGCACCGCGACGGCGGCCGAGGTCATCGAGTTACCAAACACGTCGGTGGCCTGGGCGACCAGGGTCACCGTGCCGAACGCGCCTCCGCCCACGGGGACGACGAACGTCGCGGTGGCGGCGAGCGGCGGCTTGCCGGTGGCGGGATCGAGCGGCACCAGCTGCTGCTGGAACGTATCGGCGGCGCCCACCGCTTGCAGGAAGATCTGCGACAGCCCCTCGGAGTCTGACGCGGTGACCGTGACGGTGAAGTCGTCTGCGAACACCGCGTTTGCGGCGGGGCTGGTGATCGAGACACTCGGAGGGGAGGTCGTGATCGGCGATACGAACAAGCTGACCGTCGACGACACCTCGTCCGGCGTGCCACCGAACAAGGTCGCGGTCACCGAGTGCGCTGGATTGCCAGCGGTCGCGAACGTGATCGCGCTGTCGAGCAACGACACGACAGCGCCACTATCGGAGCTGGTGATCGCCAGTGTCGACTGGTCGGCGGGGTTGCCGCGCGCATCGACCGCGAGCACCGAGAAGCCGAGAGGTACACCTACAAACGCGGACGGCTGCTCGAGCCGCAACACGAGCGTGAACGGCGCCACGGTCCCGAGCGGTCCCTGCGTGACATCGATGACCGTCGGATCCGATGTATTTCCCGCCTCGTCGGTCGCGGTGAAGCTCAGCTGGTTGGTGCCCGTCCCGAGCTGTACCTTCGCAAACCAGCGCGCCGTGTACGGATCGGCAATCGCCGTGGCGGAGCCGACGCCACCATCGACCGTGACGATCGAGCTGAACTCGGCGGTACCCGAGACGTCGAGCGTGGTTATGGGTATCGGTGAGGCAATCGGATCGACGATCGGTGGTGCAGGCGCGGTGGTGTCGCTGGTTCCGCACGCGACCACGAGACAGCAGGCGAGGACTAGGCGCATTGCAACGACGCGGTTGCAAGTAGCCTGCCTGGCGAGTTCCGACACGCTTCGATGCTGTCGATGGTCTCCCGTCAACAAACGTGTCGAGCACCGACCGGCGGGTCTGTGCATGGGCCTCACAGGATGCATGGCTGGTACACCGCCGATGTCGTGCCGTCGACGCAATCGAAACGCCACCGGCGGCACGCACCGAGCAATCCCTCGGGAGGAATCGCACCGACCTGTCCGAACTTCGGACGACAGCGATCCAAGATCTTGCAGGCCCTACGATCGCGAGCGCCGTGAAATGTTCGCGAGAGACCGACAGAAGGGTGCAACCAGCACGTCGGATTTGCCCGACGTCGGCGGTGAACGAGTCGTACACGTGGTGTGCGCGCCCGGGCCGACATCGCGGGCTTGATGCCCCATCCTCGCCCTCGGGATCGGGCTGGTGACCCGTGCGGACTTAGTCAGCTCAGCTGCTTCTTGCGCTGCACGAGGTGCTGCTCGAGCTTGTCGAGCTCCTCGTTGAACGAGTTGTGCGTGTCGCCGCGGTAGTCGCCCTGGTTGCGTGACTCGCGGAGCGTGGCGAGCTCCTTCTCCATCGCCTCGACGTCATCGATCGCGCGCTGGCGGATGGCGTCGTGCATGTCTTTGAACTTCTCGAAGAAGTCCTGGAGCATGTCGCCGCGCCGCAGGGGCGTGACGACGGAGAGCCGCCCCTGCGCCATGCGATCGAAGTAGATCGAGGTCTTGTAGAGCGGGCCCGCGACCTTGTGGGTCATCAGGATCAGATACAGCGACAGGATCACGACGAGCCCGACGCCCGCACCGATCATCTTGTAGACGAGCACGCGATCCTCGGTCTCGTAGTCGCCGGTGATGCTCTTGATCTCGTCATCGGAGACCAGGTCCTGGAGGTCCTGCTCGATCGACTGCGTCGACTGGTGGCGCTGGTCGTAGATCATGTAGCCGAGCGCGCCCGCGATCAGGCCCGACAGCAGCGTGACCACGAGGATGTAGCGAAGCTGCAGCTTCTTATCGAGCAGGTAGTTCGAGAGCTTGCGCTTGTAGCGCCCGTTGCCAACGAGGTTGGGGTTCGACGTGCCCGGACCGGGGCTGGCTGCCGTTGGATCACTCAACGGACTTCTCCTTCCGCGCGAGCATCGCGCGAAGCTCGACGATCGACGGATGCTCGCCCGCGCCGGCGGCCTCTGCCGCGAGCAGCGTCTTCTTCAACCGCTCGATGTCGCTCTTCTCGAGGGCGACGACGCCGGCGTGCGCTTGCTTGAAGTGGTCGTAGAACTCGACGAGCTGATCGCCCTTGCGCAGGTTGTAGACCTTGTCGAACCGGCCATCGCGCATCTTCGCGAGGTAGAGCTGCACCTTGAACAGCGGGCCGGCGACCTTGTGGGTCATCTTGATGCCGTAGATCGCGAGCCCGACCACGAGCAGGAGGCCCGCGCCGATCAACGTGAACAGGATCCGCATGCGGCCCTGCTCGAGGCGCTTCACCTTGGCCGCGATGTCGAGCTCGCAGCGCCAGTGCTCGACGACGAGCCAGCCGAACGAGATGTGCTTCCCACGATCGTCGACCGCGTTGAGGTCGCCACGCCCCGGCACCGGCGGCACGATCACGACCGGCTTGGGCAGCTCCATCTCGTCGAGCGTGACGTCGATCTTCGGCTTGCGACGCCCGTCGTCGGTCTTGGGCGCATCCGGCGCGGCGCTGCCTGCCGCCGGCTCGTCGAGCTTCATCGGCACAGGCTGCGTGGAGGGCTGCTCTTCGTACGGCGCCTGGATCGTCGGGATCTTCGCGCACCGCTTGCCGCGCTCGCTGGTGATCGAGACCTTGGTGGTCTCGTTGGCGACCACCATGATCCAGATGCCGAGGCCGCCCATCAGCAGCGTCGACAGGCCGACCATGAACAGCGTGAAGCGCAGCTGGTACCTCTTGTTGATCAAGAGGTTCTTCCAGCTCCGTTTATAGCCGCGGTCGTTCGCCATCTTCAGATCTTCGATTTGATCGTCGGAACAATTCGCTTCGTGATCAAGCTTTCGATCACTGCCTGTACGCAGTCCTGCGTTCCCAACTCGATATCGCGGGCCGAGGTCCCGCCTTGCACGTTCGCCGAGCCATTTCCTGGGGCGATGATGTTCTTGCTCGGGAATTCAGCGAGATACGCGTTCACTTTACACGTGACCGTCGCGGTGCTGCCGGATTTATTGACCGTGACGCTGTCGAGCGTCCCGTCGATATAGAAGCCTGCAAACTTCTTCTGTGCGAGCTGCACGGCGGTCGGTTGCCCACCACCCGCCCAGGTCTGAGCCCAGCTCGGCTGCAATTGCGAGAGCTTGGAGTCCGCTGTCTTCTTCATCGCCGCCTTGTGCGCTGGATCCTTCGCCGAGAACGGTCCGACGTTTACGTAAACACCCAGATAACTGCCCGGGGCCGTCGGTGTCACGCCACCTCCACTCGACCCGGCGTTGGAGAGGGCTGCCTCTGCTTTCGCCGACACGAACGGCTCGGGGTCGTTCTTCGCCTTGGTCAGCGCGTCGATCGCGGCTTTCTTCTGCGCTGCGCTCGGGCTGCCCTTCGATACGACCTCGCCGAGCGCGTTCGCCGCGAGCCCGCGGATGTTCTTCTTCTCGCCGGAGTCGAGCATGCGTTTGACGAGCCCTGGGATCGAGCGCGGCGCCTGCTGGTTGGTGAGTGCTAGGACCGCGGTGAGCCGCACGCGATCGGAGTCGTTGTCGAGGTCGCCGATCAGATCGTCGATCTTGTCGGCGTGCGCGAGCCGCGCTGCGAACAGCATGGTGATCGCGAGCACGCGCACGGCGTGCGTGCGTGCGTGACCGATGCGTGCTCGTGGTTCGCGACCCATGCGCTTCGGGTTGACGGTGCTGCTATCGCGCCGCTTCAATCACCGAGACCTCTACCGTACCGAGGATCGGTCCTCGCTCGCAAGGTAGTCCCGGGCTAGCTCGACGTAGTGGCGCGCGCCGTACTCGATCTGCTCCCGCTCGGCCGCCGTGATCGGTCGCTTGACCTTCGCGGGTGATCCCAGCACCAAGCTACCTGGTGGGATAATGGTTCCCGGTGTGACGAGCGCACCTGCACCGACGAAACTGCCGCGACCGATCACGCAGCCATCGAGCAGCACCGCCCCCATGCCGACGAGGCAGAGCTCCTCGACGGTGCAGGCATGGATGATCGCCGCATGGCCGATCGTGCAATCGCTGCCGATCACGGTGCCGTAGCGATCGGACGTCACGTGGACCACGGCGTTGTCCTGGAGGTTCGTCCGGGCGCCGATCCGGATCGGCATCACGTCCCCGCGGATCACCGCGCCGTACCAGATCGAGGCGTCGGCGCCGATCTCGACGTCGCCGATCACCGCACACGTCTCGGCGAGGAACACGCCGGTCCCGATGGTGGGATGGTGACCGCGGACGGCTCGGAGCATCACTTCATGCGGCGTGCGGCCTGCTCGGTCGCGGCGAACAGCTCCTCGAGCACGGCGGTGCGATCGTCGGCATCGGGCTTGAGCGGCGTCGCGTACGCCACGATGCCGCGGCAGTCGATCACCATGAAGTGGATGCGCTTGGCATCGTTGATCGACATCTCCTTGAACGTCTCCGGGTCGGCGTACATCAACGGGACGTCGAGCTTGCGCTGCGCTTCCTGGAGATCCTTCATCGCCTCCGGCATCGACATCCGCGCCGAGGTCACGCCGATCACCGAGATGGCATTCTTACCCTTGGCCTTCGCCCACTCGGTGATGTTCGAGAACGCCGATCCGCACGTCGCGCATGCCCCCTGATCGTACCAACCGACGATCGTGGTCTTGCCGCGCGACGACAGCTCCGCGCCACCATCGACGCGCGTGAGCGTGGCGAGGGGGAGCTGCTTGCCGACGAACCGCTTGCGCAGCACGTCGCCACGCGAGGGCAGGTTGGACTCGAGGAAGCGCACCGCGCCGCTGCGCTGCACCTTGATCTTCACCGGCTGCCCGGGCTCGCGGGCCTGGATGCCCTTGACCAGGCTGTCGCAGTTCGTGATCGCGGTGTCGTCGAGCGCGAGGACGGTGTCCTCCCTCAACATGCCCGCCATCTGCGCACCGCTATTGGGGGTGACGTCATTGATCACGCACGGACCGTTCGGTCCCATGTCCGACATGCCGACACCGAGGAACGCCGGGTTGCTCGGCTCGTCCGCGAGGACCGGACCCGCGCTCAACAAGACAGACAAAACCGTGAAGAGGGCGCGCACGAACCCAGAGCCTAGCGAAGCCGCGCTACTGGAGCCAGAAGCTTAATTTCGGGATACGGGTAGTTTGATGTAGGACAAGGTGAGATTTTTGACTTCATGGTCGATCGCTCGCGATCATTATTCAGTGAAGCGCCGCCTCGATCTCTCTGGTGTCCTCGAAGACAGCCGCCCCACTCCCCTTCGCGCGCCGATGCCGACGTCCGTGCCCTTCGAGAAGCGCGTCCATACGCGGTTCGATAAGGCGTTCCTGGTGATGATCGGCAGCGAGCTCTACGGCGACGCGATGGCGACCGCCCGCAACGTCTCCACCGGCGGAGTCCTCGTCGAGATGAGCTACGCGCCACCGCTCGGGACCGTGGTCACCGTCCACTTCCAGAACCCGCGGGGTGAGGACCTGATGGACGAGATCGTCGTCCGTGCCGAGGTCAAGCACCACCACTACCTGAACTTCGGAGCCATCGGGGAGACCGCCACGTCGACCCGGGCGATCGGGCTCCGGTTCCTCGAGTTCGTCGATGCGGGCGAGCTGATCTCCCCGGAGCTACTGCACTGAGGGAATCCGCACGACGACGCAAGCGTTGGATCTCTATGCCTGGGACGCGTGTCGCGCTAAAAGTCTGCTCTCCGATGCGCGTCGCGCTCTTCCTCCTCCTCGTTGGGTTCTTGGCGCCCGTCAGCTCGTTCGCCGACGACAAGAAGCAGGATGACAAGGTCGAGAAGGACAAGGACCGGCCGCGGCGTCGTGATCGCGACAAAGACAAGCCGAAGCCCGAGGCGAAGCCGGCGCCGGTCAAGGAACCGCGCAAGGCAGGTCCGAGCGATGCGAAGGCGACGGCGGTGCTCGAGAAGATCGTCGCCGGCACGGATCGCGAGAACGCGATCGCCGAGTTGATCAAGCTGACGCCCGAGGCGGTCGACACCGTCGGCGAGTGGCTCGTACGCGAGCGCAAGTTCACCGTCGAGGATCGCAAGAAGATCCTCGTCGCCATCAAGGCGCAGGTCCCCGACAAGACCGGCAAGTTCACGGTGCCGTGGTCGCGGCCGTCGAACAAGGAGCTGCAGGCCGACGACGATGTCGATTGGTTGAAGGCGCTGCTCGGAAAATCGCAGGACGCCGCCGAAGGCGACGTGATCGCCGACGTCGCCGCGATCCGCGCGCTCGCCGCGAGCAAGGATATCAAGGCGGCGCAGTACATCTTCAACGCTGCGTTCGCCGAGTCGTCGATGGTCTATCGCGACGAGTGCGGTCGCTACCTGCGCAAGATGGAGCCGTTCTCGATCCCCGCGCTGACCCGCGAGTCGTGGAACCGCGATCAGGATCGCAAGCGCTACGCGACGTGGCAGCTCGAGCGCCTCGATCGCCAGGATGCCGCGAAGGCGCTCTACGCCGCGACGGGTGACGAGCAGCTCCAGGTCGCGATCCTCGACGTGTTCCGCGAGACCCATCATCGCGAGGCCGTGCACGCCGTGTGGGCCACCGTCGACGCTGGCTCGCAGCTCGTTCGCGAGGCCGCCCGCAGAGCGTGGATGGAGTACATCACCGGCGCGCCTCCCCCACCCGCTCCCCGCCAGCACCTCGCGCTGCCCGGCGGCAAGAAGACGAAGTATCCGAAGCCGCTGTGGCTGACCTATCGCGAGCTCGCGGATAACGAGCTGCGCAAGGCCGCGAACGAGCTACTGCACGAGGACTACGCGCTCGACGAGGCCTCGATCGACGACAACGTGAAGACGGTCAAGGCGCAGCCGATCGATCTCGAGGACGTCACCAAGCGGCTGTTCGCGTTCTACGACGGCGAGCGCAAGAAGCGCGAAGGCAAGCAGTGGGACGCGGCGAAGGGCAAGTCCGACAAGGGCGACCTCGCCGGGGCGACCCAGCTCCTCGATCAGTTGATCGCGATGAACCCCGACCGGGCCGAGCGCGTCGAGATGGCGAAGGTCTACGCGGCCCACGGCAAGCAGCTCGAGGGCGCGAAGAAGTGGGGCGAGGCGTCGGCGGCGTACTCGAAGGCCTACGGCCTCGATCCGAAGAAGACGTCGCTCGCGGCGCACCACTACACACTCGGCCAGTCGCTCGAAGCGAGCGGCAAGAACGGCGCGGCCGAGATCAAGCGCGCGATCACGCTCGACCCCGACTACGCACCGGCCAAGGCCGCGGCGGAGCAGCTGTCGTCGCCGGGCCGCGCGGCGTGGATGCTGTACGCGGCGATCGGTGCGGGCGGACTCGCGGTGTTATTGTTCGCGGCGGCGATGCTTCGTCGCCGAGCATGAGCAGACTCATCGTTCTCGAAGGCTTGGATGGCGCCGGCACCACGACGCAGGTCAAGCGTCTCGTCGCCCATCTCCAGCAAACCGACCGCGCCGCCCACGCGACACGCGAGCCGAGCGACGGACCGATCGGCAAGCTGATCCGCGAGATGCTGACCGGCGGTCACGCGATTCCCGGGCAGTCGCTGTCGCAGAGCACTTTCGGGTTGTTGTTCGCGGCGGATCGGTTGGATCACCTGCAGCGCGAGGTCGAGCCGCGCCTCGCGGACGGGACGATCGTGGTCTCCGATCGCTGGTACCACTCGTCGCTCGCGTACCAGGGCACCGGCGCCGAGCGCGATTGGATCGCGATGCTCAACGGGCGCGCACGGAAGCCCGACCTGACGATCATGCTCGAGGTGCGGCCCCACATCGCCGCGCAGCGCCGGCATGCCGCCGGGCGCGTGCAGGAGCTGTTCGAGGACCTGCGGATGCAGGAGGCGGTCGCCGAGGGCTACCAGGCGACCAACGCCGAGCTGATGGCGCTGGGGGAACGGATCGAGACGATCGACGGCGAGATGACGCCCGACGAGGTGTTCGCGGCGATCGTGAAGCTCGTCGGCTAACCTCGGGCCGGGTCGAAAATGTTGCCCGCGCGTCCGAACCGCCGCAGGGTTTTCGCCATGCGGACCCTCCTGCTCTCCATGGTGTTCTTTCCGTGGGCGGCGTGTACGCCGAAGGTCTCGACGTCGCCGTCCCGCTTCGACGATGTCGAGCTCAACAAGCACCAGCAGATGCCGGCGGAGTCCGCCGAACAGGCCCCTGCCCCGCGGGTCGACGCGCCTCCGGGCAAGGGGCTGCGCAGCGGCACGATCGCCCGCTCGCGGTTGATCGCCGTGCTCGACGCCGGACCGGGGTCGTTCCTCCGCCAGCTCGAGGTGTCGCCGAAGAAACAGGGCGATCGGTTCGTCGGCTGGGAGCTCGTCCAGGTCATCGATCGCGGCAGCCCGCTGATCGACCTCGATCTCGTCGTCGGTGACGTGCTGCTCGCGATCAACGGCAAGCCGATCTCGCGGCCGGATCAGCTGCAGACCGTATGGGATTCCTTGCGGACTGCGAACGAGGTGACCGCGCAGCTGTGGCGCGGAGATACCAAGCTCACACTCGCGTTCACCGTCGACAACGCGCAGTAGCTGCAGGATACGCGGGTCGAG